>JAZBOD010000267.1:0-3529 GCA_036350955.1 Desulforhopalus sp.
CTCTGGGTGCAACGTGGCTTCAATACTCCCTTTGGTGGTATTTTCCCGGACATCTGGATGGGTATTCTGCTGGCTTTGGTAGTAGTAACGATACTGCTGACATTGACTCCCTGGCCTGCTGTCAGAGATGGCGAAGATGATAATGAAAAACCAACAGATGCTCATTGGTTTGATATGGCAGTCGTTGGGGGAATTCTTTTTGCCTGGGCTCTTGTGCTGCGGCAAGTGGGTTTTCTGGCCACAGGAATTATTGGCTTCACCAGTATTTCCTGGTTTCTCAATGATCGACGAAACTCCATCCGCGGCTTCCTCGAGAGCGCGGTAATTGGTGTGGCCATGGTCGGGCTGCTGATCCTTGTCTTTGAGTATGGGCTTAAGGTACCGTTACCCAAAGGAAATATATTTGACTGACATTGTTTATCAAGATGTTTGCGCATTTCAGGAGGGAATACTTTGAAAAAATTGCAAATTGCATCCATTCCCGGTGACGGTATCGGCAAGGAGACGGTTGCGGCCGGTCGCGAGGTACTGGATGCCGTATGTGAGGTCCACGGCGGGGTGACCCTGGAATATCTCGATATAGACTGGAGCTGCGAGCATTACCGGCTTCACGGGCAAATGATGCCGGACAACGGGCTGGATATCCTGCGTCCCTGTGATGCCATCTATCTGGGCGCAGTAGGTTACCCCGGTGTGCCTGATCATGTTTCACTCTGGGGACTGCTGTTGCCGATTAGGAGAACGTTCAGGCAATACGTCAATCTGCGGCCGGTAAAATTGATGGAGGGAGTGCGGACTCCTTTGGCCGATCGCCATCCCGGAGAAATCGATTTTCTGGTCGTGCGCGAGAACAACGAAGGTGAATACTCCAACATGGGAGGGCGGCTGTATCAGGGAACCGACGAGGAAGTCGTCGTCCAGAACACCGTGTTCACTCGTGGCGGTGTTGAGCGAGTGATACGCTATGCTTTCGAACTCGCCGTAAAAACTGGGCGCAAGAAGGTAAGTTCGGCAACAAAATCAAACGGCATAAATTATACCATGCCCTTCTGGGATGAGATCTTCGCAGAAATAAGCAGGGAATATCCCCACATCGTTGCCAACCAGTTCCATATCGATGCGCTGTGTGCCCGCTTTGTTACCCATCCCCAAGAATTCGATGTTGTGGTAGCCAGTAATCTATTCGGCGATATCCTCACTGATCTCGGCCCTGCTATAGCCGGGAGCATTGGTATTGCCCCATCGGCTAATATTAATCCGACCAGGGAGTATCCCTCGATGTTCGAGCCGGTTCACGGTTCGGCGCCTGATATTGCCGGTAAGGGAATTGCCAACCCCATGGGCCAGATCTGGTGCGGGGCGATGATGTTCGATCACCTCGGCTTTCCCGATTGCGCTGAACTGGTAATGCGAGCCCTGGCCGACACCCTGGCCGCGGGCACGACGACGGCTGATATCGGAGGGTGTGCCAACACCCTGGAGGTTACTCAGGCTGTATGTGAGCGGATCAGGAACCTGGCAGGTACCATGGCTCCCTAAACCATGGCTATTCTCCTGTCTAAAAAATGAAGTCTTTTTTTCGTCAGGACAGAGAGTATTCCCCCATCTCTCTGTCCTGAACCGACCACATATTAATCCCGGTGGACAATTTTCAGTCGGTACACCTTGAACCGGCACTTGCGCCATAAGCGCGTAGCGCACCATTACGGTAGTTCCAATGTCAAATGGTGAGAGGGCCATATACTTCGTCAAAACACTTAATCCGAAAAAGTATGGTAGGAGATGTGCATGAAAATTGTAGATATTCGCGAAGTGACCAAGCCGATCGGTTCACCGATTCGTAACGCTTATATCGATTTCAGCAAGATGACGCTGAGCCTGGTAGCGGTGGTCACCGATGTCATTCGTGAGGGCCGGCCTGTCGTTGGTTACGGTTTCAACTCAAACGGCCGCTATGGTCAGGGTTGCCTTATCCGGGAGCGGTTCCGGCCACGGATTCTTGGTGCCGACCCTGTGTCGTTATTGAATCTCGACCGGGATAATTTTGATCCGGGCCTGATCTGGGATTGCATGATGACCAACGAAAAGCCGGGTGGCCATGGGGAACGTTCGGTTGCTGTGGGAACTCTTGACATGGCAGTCTGGGATGCCGTTGCGAAGATCGAGGAAAAGCCGCTCTTTCAACTTCTTGCCGAACGCTATGGCGAGGGCAAACCACAGCGCAAGGTCTTCGTTTATGCCGCTGGCGGCTACTATTATCCCGGCAAGGATCATGTCGCCCTACAGGATGAAATGAAAAGCTATATTGAGCGCGGCTACAACGTCGTTAAGATGAAGATCGGCGGGGTGCCTCTTAACGAAGACTTGGAACGGATTGAAGCTGTACTACAGGTGTTGAACAAGGGACAACGGTTGGCCGTGGACGCCAACGGTCGGTTTGATCTGCCAACGGCGGTCGAATATGCCAAAGCACTCAGTGCTTATGAGTTGTTCTGGTACGAGGAGGCGGGTGACCCGCTTGATTTCGAGCTTCAGGCAGAACTGGCCGACCATTATCCCAACAGTATGGCAACAGGAGAAAACCTGTTCTCGATGCAGGATGCCCGTAACCTTATCCGTTATGGGGGAATGCGTCCCGATCGCGACTGGTTGCAGTTTGACTGCGCTTTGAGCTACGGACTGGTCGAGTATCTTCGGACAGTAGAGATGCTCAAGAGTTATGGCTGGTCCCCGAGTCGGTGTATCCCCCACGGTGGACATCAGATGTCTCTCAATATTGCAGCCGGTCTTGGACTTGGCGGCAATGAATCCTATCCCGATCTCTTTCAACCATATGGCGGTTTCCCGGATGGTGTGCAAGTCGAGGGTGGGTATATCACCATGCCCGAACTACCGGGAATAGGCTTTGAGGGGAAAGCAGAACTTTATAAGGAAATTAAGGCGTTAGCCTAGGAGAAATATATGCAACATGATCAAGCGGTAGCAGCCATGACCGACATTATGGCCAACTTTACCAATTATATCGGGAAGCATCTCCCCGACGATATCATGGATAAACTCCGGCAGCTTCGTTCTGCCGAGAACACTCTGCTGGCTAAGGTAGTGTATGATTCCATGTTTGAAAACCTGGCGAAGGCAGATGAACTCGATCGCCCCTGTTGCCAGGATACCGGCGTAATTCAGTTCTTTTTAAAAGCGGGCGCCGACTTCCCCCTGTTATCCGACATCAGGCCGATTCTCGACGAGGCTGTGCGAAGAACGACCAGAGAAGCACCTCTGAGGCACAATGCCGTGGAGATCTTCGTCGAAAAAAATACCGGCAACAACACCGGCGACCGCATCCCCTGGATCGACTGGGACATCGTTCCCAATGACTCCAGCATTACTCTTGAGGTCTATATGGCCGGCGGCGGCTGCAGTCTACCGGGGCAGGGAAAGACTCTCATGCCGGCGGCAGGTTATGAAGGGGTGGTCCAGTTCGTTTTCGATGTCATGACTTCTTACGGCGTCAATGCCTGCCCTCCACTGC
>JAZBOD010000268.1:0-7992 GCA_036350955.1 Desulforhopalus sp.
CAGGGATTGGGGCTTGGCCTGAGCATCAGTGACCGGATTATCCGTGATTTCGGGGGGCAGATTCACCTCCACAATATCGACGGAGGGGCCCGTTTTGAATTCACCCTCGAAATTCACCGGGAGACACAGGAATGACATCGATTGGTAAAGTCCTTTTTATCGATGATGAAAAACATATCCGTCAGGCCAATCGGCAAACCCTGGAACTTGCCGACCTCGAGGTGGTCTGTGAGGAGAATGCCGAAGATGGCTTGGTTCATTTAGACCGAAAATGGCCGGGGATCGTTGTCTGTGATATCCGCCTGCCGGGTATGGATGGCGTTGCCTTGTTGCGTATGGTTCAGGAAATTGACCGCGATCTGCCGGTTATATTGATTACCGGTCATGGCGATATCAGTACTGCAGTCAGCGCCATGCGTGATGGGGCCTACGATTTTATTGAAAAGCCATACTCTACTGAGAGGTTGGTAAAAACCGTATTGCGGGCCTTAGAAAAGCGTGCTTTGACCCAGGAGAACCGCAATCTTAGGCGAGTACTCGAGATGCACAGTGTGCCTGGGCCGCGGATTATTGGCCGGACTCCGGCTATGGAAAGGCTGCGGAATCTGCTCGCCCAGGTCGCCGATACCGGAGCAGATGTGCTGATCACAGGCGAAACCGGGACTGGCAAAGAGTTAGTCGCCCGCGCCCTGCACGAGAACAGCAGCAGGCGAACCAAAAATTTTGTCGCCATCAACTGCGGAGCGGTTTCTGAATCGATCATTGAGAGTGAACTCTTCGGTCATGAAGCGGGTGCTTTTACTGATGCCCGGGCGATGCGCATTGGCAAGTTCGAGCATGCCAATGGCGGAACCCTGCTTCTCGATGAGATCGAATCGATGCCTCTGCGGGTGCAGATTCATCTCCTCAGGGTTCTCCAGGAAAGGGCCATCGAAAGGCTTGGTGCCAATCGCCTGATCCCCATTGATCTGCGGGTGGTTGCCGCCTCCAAAGTTGATCTGCACGCCGCTGTCGAGAGTGGGGCTTTTCGGCAGGATCTGTATTATCGGCTCAATGTTGTCTGCCTGGACATCCCCCCGCTTCGCGACCGCCCCGAGGATATTCCCTTACTGTTTCATCATTTTCTGCTGGTTGCAGGACATCGCTATCAACAGGAGGCCCCCATGCCCAGCAGCGCGCAAATGAATGCGTTGCTTGGCTATACCTGGCCCGGAAATGTCCGTGAACTGCGTAACCTGACTGAGCGCTATGTATTGCTTGGTCAGCAGTTCGATTGGTCGCTGGAAAAGATGCTGCCCGGAGATAGTGTTGGCAACCGGCGTTCTCTAGCCGAGCACGTCGATCGTTTCGAACGGGGTTTGATAGAGCATGCACTGGTTTCAGCGAACGGCAGTATCAAAGAAGTGATGACAGATCTGGCCATTCCACGAAAGACCCTCTATGACAAGATGCGCAAATACGGTCTGAATAAGACTGATTACAAATAGGGCTTTCGATAGAGCCTTTGGCAAAGTCATCTTTTCGTCCACACTCTGCGTCATATAAAAGGCTCGAAAGGAAATCTTCGGGTTCGATGGCGACCGAGGTGAGGTTATACCGGGCCATACTGCGGTTCAGCCGGTTGAGAATGAGTGGGAAGGCCTTACGGTAATTTTGGCGGATTCCCGCCAAAATTATCCATCAAGAAACGGCATATTCGTAGTTAACCTTTTTTATTTCCATAGAAAATTGCCATTTTTGTGAAAATATCCAGTGATGGGTCGATTTCCGCCATTTTCCCCCAGAGTGTCTCACAGGAAATCTGAGGTTTTTCTATGATTTCGGTGCAATAAAATGATTATCCATTTTGGAGCGTATTTTGCTTGTAGCTGAGCACAGTTCGTTCCCAGCTGCTGTGCCGCAGCGCATTGCGAACGATCTGAAGACACATCTTTGATGTTGCCGGAAGTACCGGTAAAGACAACTTAAACGGAGGGAAAAACATGATCAAGAAAATCACCACCCTTGTGGCGTCAGCTGCAATTTCCACTATGCTGTTATCCGGCGCTGCACTTGCTGCAGACCCGATAGTCATCAAATTTACCCATGTAGTCGCCGAGAATACTCCCAAAGGGCAGATGGCAAACAAATTCAAGGACCTGGTTGCCGAGCGGATGGGTGGCAAGGTTGTCGTCGAGGTATACCCCAGTTCTCAGCTCTTTGGGGATAATAAGGAGATGGAGGCTTTGCTGCTGGGTGATGTCCAGTTGGCCGCCCCGGCCCTTGCCAAATTCGAGCGCTTCACCAAACAGGTTCAGCTTTTTGATCTGCCGTTTCTGTTTAAAGACATGGCTGCGGTTGATAGGTTCCAAAGCAGCGAGAAGGGCCAGGCGCTGTTGAAGTCGATGGAAAAAAAAGGGGTTGTCGGGCTTGGCTATCTCCATAATGGCTTGAAACAGCTTTCCGCCAGTTCGCCCCTGCGCGTTCCTGCCGACGCCTCCGGGAAAAAGTTCCGGATCATGACCTCGGATGTCCTTGCCGCCCAGTTTCAGGCAGTCAATGCCATTCCGATGAAAAAGGCCTTCTCCGAGGTCTTTACCCTGCTGCAGACCAAAGCTATCGATGGCCAGGAAAACACCTACTCAAATATCTACTCGCAGAAATTTTTTGAGATTCAACCCTATATCACCGAGTCGAACCACGGCCTGCTCGATTATATGATCGTCTCTTCAAGTGATTTCTGGCTGAACCTCCCTGAGGATATCCGAACGGAACTGGAAGCGATCATGAACGAGTCGGTTGCTTTTGGCAACAAGGTTGCTGCGGAAAAGGATACCGGGGACAAACAGAAAATTATTGACTCCAAACGCTCTGAGATCATCTATTTGACCGACGCCGAGAGAAATCAGTGGGTTGAGGCGATGAAACCGGTCTGGGAACAATTTGAGAAAGAGATCGGCAAAGACTTGATCGACGCCGCCTTCCAGGCGAATATGTAACAGGATAGCTCATCGGGAGGTCGCCGGTGACCGGCGACCTCTACCAATATTTGCCGTGGGAGAGCTCTCATGTTTTTACGCGTTGTAAACCGTGCTGAGGAGGCGGTAATCTGCTTCTTCCTTTTCGCCACCACCCTTGTGGTGTTCTTGGACGTTGTCTTGCGCTTTGGCTTCAACACCGGCTTTATGTGGTCTACCGAATTGAGTCTGCATCTGTCAGCCTGGCTCGTCCTCTTTGGGGTCTCCTATGGGTTGAAGGCAGGTTCCCACATCGGCATGGATGCCTTTGTCAAACTTTTCCCAAGAAATGTCCAGCGCCTGCTGACCGGCATTGGCGTCATTCTTGCCCTGGTCTATTGCTGGCTGATTCTCTACGGCAGCTGGGTATATATCACCAAGATGAAGGCGATCAACCTGCATATGGAAGATCTGCCGATTCCTCTCTATGTCGCCCAGTCGATTATGCCGATCGGTTTTCTCTTCCTCTCCATTCGTCTGCTTATCCTGCTCTGGGCGCTGATCACCAACAGTGCCGCTGGGTTCAAGCATGCCGATGAGGCCAAGGAGAGCCTTGAGCTTGCCAAGGATATTACCCAAGGGGAGGGCCGGGCATGACCACCGTATTCCTCTTTGTTTTGCTTTTCGGCTGCATGCTGATCGGCATGCCCATTGCTCTCGCGTTGGGGCTGTCAAGTATCGGTACCATTCTGCTCTTTTCCACCGATTCTCTGGCCTCGATCGCCTTGAAACTTTTCGAGGCCCTCTCCGAGCACTATACCCTGCTGGCGATACCCTTTTTTATCCTCTCCTCGGCGTTTCTTTCCACCGGTGGAGTAGCCAAACGGATCATCCGCTTTGCCATCAGCCTAGTCGGCCATATCAGCGGTGGTATTGCCATGGCTTCGGTTGTCGCCTGCATGATCTTTGCTGCAGTATCCGGATCGTCACCGGCAACGGTTGCGGCAATCGGTTCGATCGCCATTGTCGGGATGGTCAAGGCCGGTTACCCGGAAAGCCTCGCCGCCGGGGTTATCGGCAACGCCGGAACCTTAGGCATTCTCATTCCGCCATCGATTGTCATGCTGGTCTATTCAGCAGCAACCGAGGTCTCCGCCGCCCGGATGTTCATGGCCGGATTTCTCCCCGGTTTACTGATGGGTGGGATGCTGATGGTGGTGATCTATATCGTTGCCAAGGTAAAAAAAATCCCTTGCCAGCCCTTCAGCGGTTTTAAAGAACTGATCTCTTCAGGGTTTAGTGCATCCGGTGGGCTGATGCTGATCGTCATCGTCCTCGGCTCGATTTATGGCGGGATTGCCAGCCCCACCGAAGCGGCAGCGGTTTCCGCGGTCTACGCTTTCTGGGTTGCTGTCTACGGCTACCGGGATATGGGGCCGTTGAAAAACCAGCCGTGGCGCCGGGAAGGGGAAGGGGCGGGAGCGATGCTCTGGCGTAATACGACACAGATAGTGATTACCCTGCCCAGGTTGATCACCGACCGGGAGATCAACAAGGTCTTTCTCGATGCGTCAAAGGTCAGCATCATGCTGCTCTTTATCATTGCCAACGCGATGCTGTTTGCCCACGTGCTTACCACGGAACGGATACCCCATTCCATCGCCGAACTGATCGTTGGCTGGGGGCTCTCTGCTTGGATGTTTCTCATCGTGGTGAACATCCTCCTGTTGATTGCCGGAAACTTTATGGAACCGTCGGCGATCCTGCTGATCATGGCCCCGATTCTCTTCCCGATAGCCGTGCAGCTGGGCATTGACCCGATCCACCTGGGGATTATCATGGTGGTCAATATGGAGATTGGGATGCTGACTCCACCGGTGGGGCTTAACCTCTTTGTTATATCAGGAGTCACCGGAAACACGATGGGCTGGGCCATTAAAGCCTGTTTTCCATGGCTGTGCGTCCTCCTGACCTTTTTGGTCTTGATCACCTACATCCCGCAGATTTCTCTTTTCCTCCCGGAATTTTTCGATAAAATGAGAGGATACTGAACCGAGGGACAGGAGAGAAACCTCGAGAGCAATCTTGAGACCGAGCATTTTTTGCAGTAGATCATCACCTGATGGGTAAGGGAGGTAACTCTCCCGTATTCACTGAGGTTGTGGTTGTTGGCCCGAGGTCATCAACCGGCAGGTTTTCCGAGCCGGTTGATGACCTTTTTTCTTTCAATTATCCCGCAAATGTTTACTTTAGTTGCCCTGAGCAAGCGGAATAGTGGTGTCGCCCACCAGTGTCACAGCTTAAGGGTGGTTTGCTGGATGATGTGCGGTGCGCATCCTACAATGAGTTGATGAGAGGGCTTACATTGCCGTAGCTGGAGGCAAGGTTTTGCAAAGTGCTTTTCATAGAAAAAAGTTTCTATAATATTTTCACCTAAAGGAGAAATCTCTGATGAAGAATTTACCGCAGATAAAAACTATTCTTTACGCCACAGACCTTGGCGAACAGACCCGGCCGGTATTTCGCCATGCCATGGCCCTGGCCAAACTCTACAATGCCAAAATTATCATGCTCCATGTGGTGGAACCGATGAGCGAAACGGCCAAGTCGGTGATCAGCACCTATCTCTCCCCCGAACTCAGTGAAGAGATCCAGAAAAATGCCATGAACAATCTCCTGAAAACGATGAAGAGCAGGTTGGAAAAATTCTATGACGATGAGTACTCGGAAGGCAAACAGTCTGCCCTGGTCAAAGAGGTGCAGGTGGTCAGCGGCATGCCGAGTGAGGAAATTCTTCGCGTTGCTGAAGAGAGTCATGCGGAAATGATTGTTCTCGGCAAATCGACCCGCAAAGTACGGGGTATTCGGGTAATGGGCTCGACTGCCCGGCGGGTAAGCCGGATGTCCCGTGTCCCGGTACTGGTCGTGCCAAATTACTAACCGCTCGCCAACCGCAAAGGGCCCTCTGATAAACAGGATATTGGGTATGACTCTGGAAACCGTGAAAATCTTACTGGCGGCCCCGCGGGGATTTTGTGCCGGGGTGGAACGGGCGATTGAAACGGTCAAACTCAGCCTGGCAAGGTACGGCAGACCGGTTTATGTCCTCCACGAAATCGTCCACAACCGCCACGTTATTGCCGAACTCGAAGGGGGTGGGGCGGTTTTCGTTGAACATCTTGACGATATTCCTCCCGGGGGGATCTGTATCTTCAGTGCTCATGGGGTATCGGTGGAGGTGGAAGAGCGTGCCAGGCAACTTGGTCTGCGCACCGTGGATGCGACCTGTCCCCTGGTCAGCAGTGTCCACCGGATGGTGGAAAAGTTTCATGCCAAAGGCTATGATGTGGTCATCGTCGGCCATCACCGCCACCCGGAAGTGGAAGGGACTGCCGGCAGGGTGTTGCCGGGAAGGGTGCATGTGGTCGCCAGCGCGGCGGAGGCAGCCGAGCTTTCGGTCGGTGACCCTGGCAAAGTGGCCTACGTCACCCAGACGACCCTCAATTTTCAGGATATTTCCGGGATTATCGATATTTTGAAAAGGCGTTTTCCCGGTCTGCAGGGTCCCCGGTCAAACATCTGCTTTGCCACCCAGAACCGCCAGAACGCGGTCCGTCTCCTCGCCGCCAAGACCGATCTGTTCTTTGTGGTTGGCTCGAAAAACAGTTCCAACTCGAACCGGTTAAAAGAGGTGGCGGTGCAGTGCGGGGTGGAAGCACATCTGATTGACGAGTACCGCGACATAGACCCGCAATGGCTGGAAGGGAAAAAGCGGATCGGTATCACCGCGGGCGCTTCCGCCCCGGAACGGCTGGTCCTCGGGGTGGTGGAGTGGCTTCGCCGCCGAGGACCGGTGCAGGTTATCGAACACCCCGGTGTCGCCGAAGAGATCCATTTTCAGCCGGCCCTGTTTTTGTAACTGAGAGCTGGCAGTCGAGACCTGACGGCAGGCCAAGCTTTGCCCGTATCTGCTCAGCGCAGGGCATTTTTCAAACGGGACATTGCGTCGGCAACCCTTTCCCGGCTGTTAAATGCCGATAAACGGATGTAGGGCTGGCCGCATTTGCCAAAGCCGGCGCCGGGGGTACAGACTACTCCGGTCTTGCCGAGCAGCATGTCAAAAAATTGCCAGGAATCCATCCCGCCGTCAATCCATACATAAGGGGCGTTTTTGCCGCCGGTGTAGGGGTAGCCCAATTCGTCCATGGTGGTGCAGATCAGGGCCGCATTGGCCAGGTAGTAGTCGATCTGCTCTCTGGTCTGGATCCTGCCGGCTTCGCTGTATACCGCTTCAGCGGCTCGCTGCACCGGATAGGAGACTCCATTGAATTTGGTGGTGTGACGCCGATTCCACAGGCTATGCAGACTGTGCCGTGCACCACTGCGGTCGTAGGCGGTGCACTCTTTGGGGACCACGGTATAGGCACAACGGACCCCGGTAAATCCGGCACTTTTTGAAAAACTGCGAAATTCGATTGCCACCTCTTTGGCCCCGTCAATTTCAAAGATCGATTTCGGCAGGGAAGGGTCGCGGATAAAGGCCTCATAGGCGGCGTCAAAGAGGATCAGCGCCTGGTTTTCCCGGGCATAGTCGACCCAGGTTTTCAACTCCGCGGAGGTGATGGTCGAGCCGGTTGGGTTGTTTGGGTAGCAGAGATAGATCAGATCAACCTTTTCGGCGGGCAGGGCGGGGACGAAGCCATTTTCCCGGGTACTCTCCAGGTAGACAACACCCTGGAAGCGGCCGTCGGCAAAAACCCCGGTACGCCCGGCCATGACGTTGGTATCGAGATAGACCGGGTAGACCGGATCGGTGATGGCAATGCGGATATCCTCGCTGAACAGCTCCTGGATGTTGCCGGTATCGCATTTTGCGCCGTCACTGACAAAGACTTCATCGGCGGAAATATCGGCGCCTCTTGCTTGAAAGTCGGCTGCGACGATTGCCTCGCGGAGGAAAAGATAGCCCTGTTCAGGGCCGTAGCCACGGAAGGTGGCGTCCTTGCCCATCTCCGCCACTGCGCTCTGGAAGGCGTCAATCACTGCCGGGCAGAGC
>JAZBOD010000269.1:0-8870 GCA_036350955.1 Desulforhopalus sp.
CCTCAACCAGAGCCTTTTGCAGATCGGCGGCCGGGGTTTGCCCACCGCAATCACCGGTAAGCGAGGTGCCGAAACCTCCACAGCGACGCTCTTCACCGGTCAAGGGCAAGGGGTCGCTGCCGGAAAGCAGACCAATACTCCGTCGTGCCGCCGTGGCAAAGAGCCCAGGCTCCGGCCAGAATACCGGACGTCCGCCGTTGTCGCCGACAAAAAGGCCCTCCGGATCGGCACTCTGCAGATAGCTTTCGACAATTTTCCCCCTGCGCCCCAACCATTTACCGACCCCCCAGGGTAATACGGCCACCCCGCCCGCGGCACGAACCTCTCCTACCGTCTCCGCCAGAGACCGGCCGTCGGCCAAGAGTGTCGGGCAGGCCAGAGCCAGAACTTCCAACCTCTCCCGGGTGATCAGCTGACGTCCGGCGACAAGATGGAGGCAACCCTCGGCATCCCCCCCCCGGCCAATCACCCGCAGAGAACTCTCCTCGGCGGTCCTTTCAAGCTGCCAGCCACCGCTGAGCTCGCCGGCGCCGCTCTCCACCACGCGCCGCAACTCGTTAAAGCGGTTGTACCCTGCCCCTTCGGTGAGCAGAAGAAGAAAACTGGCCGGCTCTGCCGGGGCAATCAGCTCCCGCTGCCGGGTGAGATTGCCTAGGGCGGCAGCAAAGAGATCGACCAGAGAAAATTCCTGATAGATATGGACATGGCCGTCAAGATAGATCATCTGTGGACCCTGTGGGTAGGCGGATTATTCGGATTGCTCACTGAGTGGATACTCGGTAAAACCCCAGAAGGGATAGTCGAGTCGATAGCCGGCAACCCGTCCCGGGCTCTGTTCCCGGCTGGCCACCAGCCAGAGAATATTCCCCGGATGCTCTCCCTCTCGCCGGGAAGAGTGCGGTTCGGCGGGATAGAGGACCATGGCATTGTCAGCGCTGTACTCAATATCACCGGAACCCTTGAAAACCCCAAGGTGCGGTTCGGCCCGATAACTGCCGGCCTCATCCCGGGAGAGTTCGGAAATGACCAGAAAGGAGACCTGCATTTCGTCACGGATTGATTCCATCTGGCGCAGCCAGGCGTCAATACCACTGCGGCGCTCGGCAAAATTGTGAAAGGGCAGCTTATGCAGACTGTCTATGACCACCACCGTATAGGTGCTGCGTGTCTCGTGACGGATAAAATCAATATGCCGGCGCAGCAGTTCCGGGCTCACTTTACGGTCATTGATCACCCGCCAGAAGAAGAGCATCTTCTCCAGCCGACGGCTGGCTCCGTCGTAACGCCCCTTCTCCGGCTCCGAGAGCAGTTGGTCGCGGCACTGCCCGGTACTGAGCCGAGCCAAACGGCTTAAGGTGCGCTGATAGATCTTCTGCCGGCCGTTTTCAAAATCATAATAGAGCACCGGTATCCGCCGTAGTGCCATCTCGGCGGCGATCTGGATCATAAAGGTTGACTTGCCCACCTTTGGTGCGCCACCGACCACATTGATGCCGTGGATTCCGCCGAGGGCATGATCGAGCAGGGGAAAGCCCGAAGCAATTCGCCGATACTCGTCGCCCTGCTGATCGGCAAGCCGGTCAAGAAAGAGCCGGTACTCCCGCTGCGGCGAAGAAAATGGGGAAAAGGCCTGCGCCTTCTTCACCATCTCGCCGACCCGCGCGGCAAACCCCTTACCGGCATCTTCCGCCAGCTGCCAGAGGCTGTAGCGGCCGGGAAGCTCTACCGGCCAGGCAAGAATCCGCGCCTTGTAGCCGAGCCTGGCGGCAAGCTCCCGGGCGGCATTTTCCGCCTCTCGACTGTTGTCAACCGCGATAAAGACTGTCCTGATCCGCTCAAAAAGCTGGGAGGAAAGTCTCTCCAGACCACTGTAGTGGGCAACCGCGACCCCGGGGAAACCAAGCTGACGGAGGGTGAGCAGATTCTCCTCGCCGGTGCAGACAAACAGCGCCCCCCCCTCGCAGCGGTCAAGATCGGCAACATTATAGAGCTCAAACGGTTCGCGGCTGAAGCGAGGATCACCCTGCCAGAAGAAATCCTCCATCCGTTCTGGATGGACGCAACGGGCGGAGTAACAGTTGCCGTCCCTTTGAAAATAGGGGAAAACCAAATACCGCCCGTTGAATCCCACCCCCATTTCGGTGAGGGTCGCCGGACTGATCCCTCGTCGGTGAAACTGCTCGAGGAGTCCGGCGGGAATCTGCTCAAGAGAGCCGCGCACTTCATCATTGATATTTTCCACCGGGTACTCGGCGCCGGGAGCAGGCACATCCCAATCCGGCTCATGCCCCGGGGCCTCACTGGCGGCAAGTCCGGCAAGATGGGCAAACCAACCGGGAAAGCCGCCGGGAACACAACGGTTCAGGCAGCGGAAATATCCATGAAAGTAGCTATCCGGGTTGAGGAAGACCACCAGTTTGCCCGGCGCAAATCCCCGCTCCCGGCAAAAGGGGCATGCGACGGAAAGGGTCTCCCGCCATGGTCCTCCCAGCTGTTTGAGGTAAAACCGGGCTATCGGGTCATTATGCTGCGCCTCTTGGCCGCCTGCTGCCGCCCCGCCATCAATCACCGGAGGAGCAGTACTCATTGCCCCGGAGGCTCCCGCCGGGCAGCGAGCAGAATCCGCTGCAGCTGGCCTTCTTCGAGGGCAACGTCAAAACGGAAATGGATGGTGTAGAGTCTCTCTTCACCACCGCGGACAACAACGATATCACCATCAGCCATCGCCGCCCTTCCCGGCCGCTCGGAACCCGGCAGGGATACCCTGGCTTTACGGCCAAGGAGTACCCGGGCATTCTCGAAATCGGTAATTTCGACCTGGCAGGCCAGGCCGCCGAGAGAGATATCGGTCAGGTCAATCATCGCACTGATCCCGGCGCTTTGCCCCCGGCTGTCGATCAGCGAGGCTTCAACCCGGGCTGAGATGCTGTGCCGCACCTCCAACCGGCGATCCTTGCCGGTAACCTCAACAAACTCCTCGATCTTCTGGAAACGCTGACAGAAGTCGGCCAGTTTCTCTTCAACTGCCGGATAGTCTTCAAGCAGCTCGAGAAAGCGGTCCCGACTGAGACTGGAGATGTCGGCGTCACCAACTGCCGCTACCGAAACAGTCCACACCGATGCCTCAAAAAAAGAGGAGGCACCAAAGATTTCCCCACTGCCCATGGTTTTAAAGAGGATCTCGCCTCCCTGGCCACCGGCATAAACCCTGACTCGCCCGGAGTTTATCAAAAACAGCGAACTCTGCATGGTTCCCTGGCTGATCACCGTCTCACCGTCGCGGTAGGTGCGGTGCCTGAGCCTTTGATAAAACCCGCTGAACTCCTCACTGCTCAACCGGTCATAGAGTTCGTTCCATACCTCCATGTGGCTGCGCTCCACCGTCCCGGCCTTTTCGCGCTCAATGATTTCCCCAGCACTGATAATCTTTTTCAACGCGGTCGAATCAATGTCTATCAACCATTCACGGAGTTTTTCCGCCTGGGGAAAATTACGGGCTCGGGCGGAACGTTCGAGCAGGTCAAGAATCTGCTCCCCGGCGGCTGCAGTATCGCCCTGGCTGAGCAGAGCACGAATCGCGTGCTCCTGCGGAAGGCCGGTGACAACCCGTTGGTCGACCTTGCCCCGGCTGATTTTTGCCGCCTGCTTCAGGGCGCTCTTGCGCAGCTGGCTTGCCTGCACATGTTTTTTCCGAGACTCCTGGAGACTTTTGTCAATGTGTTCGAGCGCCTTTTCCGCGGCGCTCCACACCTGATCGGAAATCTTCCGGGTCATTCTCTGTCCCCGAGACTGGAGAAAAACCTGGACCCCTTTTGCCGACGCCGTAGATGGACATCTTGCCAGGGTATCAAGGAGTTGGAGAAGCAGTTCCTGGCGGTTGGCTGCGGAGAAGTTCTCATGTTCGCCGAGCATCTGGGAGAGGCGGCCGACCACTTCCGGGTCGCAGAATGCAGCCAGTGCCCCGATGATCTGGATCCTGGTGGGTTCACTCCCCAGGTCCAGCCCCTCCAACAGGAGGCGACGGCGTTTCTGGCCGCCGATCCTGTAGATACAGAGCAACGCTTCCCGCTGCACCCGCAGGTCGTCGAAGCGGAGAAACGGGAGGACTTTTTCGGCATCTTCTTCCCCGCCGCTTTCGCCAAGCAGTTTGATGAGGTTGCGTTTTCCGTACCAGGGCATATGCTCCGGCAGCCGCTCGTGGACGATCCGCGGCAGGGCGTCAGTCTGGCTGGTCAGCATGTCGATCAGCAGCAACCGGTCATCGGCCTTTTCCGCATTGATCAGGGAGTCGATGAGAAAACGGATCGCCACCGGACCGAGCAGAACCAGACGGTGGCGGAGGGTTCTCTCCTCTGGCCGGGCAAGACAGCGGGCGAGCAGTTTGGGCAGCAACGCACGCTGAATATCCCGGTCCTGAACCTTGCCGACCAGGGATTTCACCGCCGCCGGCCTGACAATTTGTCCACTTCGCAGGCGGTGAAAAAACAACAGAATCTCGTCTCCCCGCTTTTCCTCGGCATTCTCCCAGCTTTGCTGCATCATCCGGTGCAGAAAAAAAAGCGCCTTCTCAACCCCCTCGGAGGCCTCTTCACTGCGCAGCACAGCCTCCTGGAGCATGGTCAACAGCTGGTCAAGCCTGCTTTGCCCGGCGGCGCCAACAAAGAGCTCAGCAATACCCACCAGGGCCAAGAGCAACGCACCGCTTGGCGGCAGCTGGTCGCTGCGCAGGGCAGCCGCCAGGCGAACAAGAAGGGTGTCAATATCCTCGGTCCGCCCAGCTTTTTCAAGCTGAGCGGTGATCTCCGGCAGGGCACGAAGCAGCTCCTCACTGCGCAGGGGGGCTTGCTTACCCTGGAGAAGCGACTGCAAACCCGCCTCGAGGCGGCGATTCCGCCGCTCTTTTTCGCCAAGATTAATGATCGTCTTGGCCTTTTCGCTGCTGAGGAAATGTTTGCCTTTCTCGGTGTTCAGCAACCTAAGAAAAGTCGAGCCAAGGAGATCAGTTGACGGCTGGCTTTCGTCGACCTGGCCGGTTTTCGCCAGTTGCTGGCGGTAGATAGCCACCACTCCAGCCATTTTTGCCGGAGAGAGGGCGGCAACGATGGCCTGATAGAGCTCACCGCCAAAGCCTGACGGGTATTCCTGGGCAAGCAGGACACAGAGGGCCGAATCTTTAAGACTTTCGCTGAGCAGTTTCGCCAGTCCAAGGACAACCAACGGCCGGGTATCCGGGGAAAGAAGCTGTTCCGCTCGGTGAAGCATTGCCGGAAAAGCCGGATCAGCGACCACAGCCTTTCGCCGGCTGATGGCAAGAAGAATCTGGCCGACCCCGGCGGCAAGAATCTCCACCGCTGACTCGGCCGCAGCCATCCCTACCGCCAGTTCTTCGGCAACCAGGGCCCTGTTGTCTCTGCCGAGAAGACAGGCGATCAGCTCCTGGCGGACCTTGAGGACCTTGGCCTTTCCTCCTTCAGCCGACCGCCGTCCGACACGGAGTATATCTTCTTGAAAATAGGCCTCATCACTGGGGAAAAACCCGGCCAGACCAAGGCTGGTGGTGTACTCCAGACCACCGCCTTCTCGTTTAATCTTGTCAACCGGGGTATTGAAAACCGCAACGAGTTGGCTGAAGGCAAAACGATCCATCTCCGGCACAAGCACCAGACGCGGGAGACCCAAATGTCGCAACTGGCGGTAGACCACCAGATTGGGAAAGGCGGCAATCACCTCTTCAGCCAGATTCTGGCCATTAATCTGCGGGGCATCGGCACTCAGGCCAAAACAGAGCGGTCCGTGTGTGCGGAGAAAATTTTTTATCCCGCCATAACCCCGCTCCAGGCCCTGAGTGACCTGGGGCGCCTCAGGGGGATAGATCCGGCTGGTGACAATGGCATTGTTAAACATTTTTAAGGCTTCAACGCTGTTCCCCTGCTGTTCGGCTCGGTTCATCCGTTCCCACCATCGTTTCAGAACATCATCTGCTTTTTGCTGAAGCGTTCAGCACCGTGCCACCCTTTCTCCCCTTGTGCGGGATCAACCGGCCGTCCCCGCTCGCGCAGGCAAGAAAGAAGCGTCAACAGTTCTTCGATTTCCTCACCCCGTAAAAAAGGCATAACTCCCTTGGAGAAAGTGATTTTTTGCCAAAACAACCCATCAAATTCTCAGGTATCAGAAATCATACCGCAATTTTTATAAGGAATCCAGTGCGGAAGCATCATTCTCGAAGATCCCCGCAACGGCAGGTGGCCTAAAATCGGTACATGGCGTGCGGGACGCTGGCTATCATGCAGTTTCCCGGCTATCTGTCACCGGCGGCAATTATCCCGTTGGTCAGGAGCATCCGTACCAGTTCAGCCAGAGGCAAACCAACCACGCTGGTGTAGGAACCCTCTACCGCCGTGACCAGAGCGGCCCCCCACCCCTGAATGCCATAGGCGCCGGCCTTGTCGAGGGGCTCACCAGTGGCGACATACGCCCGGGCGACACTCTCCGGAAATGCGGCAAAAAAGACCCTGGTACTGACCGACTGAACCATCGTCGTCGCGGTCGCCAGGTGGGCGACACAGAAGGCACTGCGCACCAGATGCTCCTTCCCGGACAAAGCCATCAACATCCTCACCGCGTCCTCCGGGTCGGCTGGTTTGCCGAGTATTACCTTATCGAGACAAACCACGGTATCCCCGCCGATCACCCAATGCTCAGGAAAATTCTGCCCGACGGCAGAGGCTTTTTCCTGGGCCATTCGCCGGACAAAGCCCTCATGGTCCTCCCCGGGGAGAGGCTCCTCGACAATCGGCACAGTATGGACTTCGAACAAAAGGCCCAGTCCGAGCAGATACTCCCGGCGCCGTGGGGAGGCGGAGGCAAGAATGAGTGGTGCTACAGTTCTATACATTTCGGCAGGAACAAGGGCAAAGGTGACGGTGAATAGGCTAGCCGCGAACGGCGTATCCGCCGTCCACGGTAATCACCTGGCCCTGGACCATGCCGGCCAGGCTGCTGCACAAAAAGAGAGCGATGTCGGCGACATCCTCAGGTTTGGTCAACCGCCCTAGCGGTGTCCTCTCCGTTGCCAGGCGAAGGATCTCTTCCCGGTTGGGAAAATGTTTCAGGGCATCGGTATCCACCGCCCCGGCGCTGATGGTATTGACGTTGATCCCCTGGGGGCCGAGCTCGATCGCCAGGTGGCGGACCAGCGATTCAAGGGCGGCTTTCGAAGCGCCGACGGTGGTGTAGTTCTCGATAGCCCGTACCGAACCGAGACTGGAAACCGCCATCACCCGGCTGCCCCGTCGCATCAGCGGCAGGCCCTGCTGGACAAGGGTGAGCAGGGCCCGGGCATTGATGTCCATTGCCCAATTCCAATGTCTTTCGGTGAGTTCGAGGGCGGGTTTGAGTACTCCGGAGGCGGCGTTGCTGACCAGGATGTCGAGGTGATCGTACTCCTCGCGAATCGCTGCAAACATCGCCCGGACATCCTCGGCATTGGCGACATTGGCCTTGATCAGCAGGCAACGGCGACCAAGAGCCTCCACCGCAGTGGCGGTTTCCGCCGCATCCCGTTTATGACGGACATAGTTGACCACCACGTCTGCACCATGTTCGGCGAGACGAATGGCAATGGCCCGGCCGATTCCGCGGGAGCCACCGGTGATCAGGGCGACTTGGTGCTGGAGAGAAAACATAGGCGTACTGTTCCTTTGATCGTCAAGATCGATTATCTTTTTTTTTACGAAAATAGCCTTGCCCAGACTGCCTGGCCTTACCTCCAGCTGCGGCGCTTCGGCCTTCTCGTCAGGCTGGAGAGGCCGGCAGACAGTCTGCCGACCTCCATGCCAGGGTCAGGTTGGTGAACAATACTGACACTTTTCATGTTTGGTTGTGACATGGAGATTATAACCACGTACCAGAAAGAACTGTTCAGCCACTTAGCCGGATCCAGGCCCGCCGGGCCATGCCGGCAACAAAGCGGCCGGGATGAAAGCGGATCGACTGCAACTGTTCCGGGACGACAAAACCCGACCCGAAAAAATCAGCCGGGTCCAGGTGGGGATAGACCACCTGCTCGGGAAGACTGCCGGCCAGCCCCCGCCTCTTCGCCACCCGGGCAATCGGACTGCGGTCGGGGTCAATCTCCAGGGCGGCAAGCAGAGCGGTATCAAGGGCCAGAGGATTTACGGCGGCGGCAAGGCAGTGCAGTGACAGCGGGCTGCCATGTAGTGGACCGCTCTGATGCATGGTTTCGAGGGCGTCGGCAAGGTGGAGCTGAGCCGGCAGAAGGGGAAGAAGATCAAGCAGCAGACCGGCAAAGTGGTGGTGATCCGCGCCATGCCGCATATGCAGTAATGCCTTCCTGGTACCCTTGACTATGCCAAAGAGATTTTTTACCGCCATGGTCACCAGCAGCTGCTGGTGGGCCTTGATCTTCGGCAACCCGACAACCAGGTCGGCCTGCAGGGCCGCCGCAGCCACTTTCAGGCGCACGCCGCCGCTCAGTTCAACCTCTGTGGTCTCGGCAAATTCAATACATTTGATCGGCAGGCCATGCAAGGCATCGGCCACTCCCCTTTTCGCGAGCACCCCAGCGGCACTGCCAAATGCGGGAGAATCGCCGACGATGACCCTGGCGCCATGGTCAACAAACCACACGGCAGCTGCCGCAACCAGTTGGGGATGGGTACAGCTCAACGCCGGGCCGCTGGCGCTGATCAGGTTCGGTTTAAGCAGCACAGTCCTCCCGTGCCAGCTTCTGTCTCGTCCCAACCCGGCAATGGCGATGTCAATCTGTTTGAGCAGCTTCGGGCGATCGTAAGCTGTCGCGCGCTGCAGGACCACGGGCAGGACAGGATGGCTCATCAGCACGAGGTCAG
>JAZBOD010000270.1:0-3076 GCA_036350955.1 Desulforhopalus sp.
AAAAAATTATCAAGATTGTTACCCTGAAGGTCCCTAAAATACGGGTTTTCCCCTATAGACAATAATCTCATTTTTATCTAGCCTTACAGGCGTTATTGAGAATTTTTCACCTCACTTCTCGTCTGCTGAGCGACTGATTCGGCCATGCAGCTTGTGCCAGCGTTTAGCTGGCCACTTCTAAAGAGTTTAAAGGCGTGAGGTTCTTGCCGTGGTGACCATTGCCTGCCTTGAAGCTGGCCAGGACCGACTACGGTAGCGCCTTGACCAAGACGATGGCCTCGGCAAAAACCCTCTGCACCGGTCAGATGGAATCATTTACTTGTGTTGTCGAGAAAGTTATGGAAATTGAAAGCCTCATGGACAAGCTGTTTGATTCGATGGATCGCATCAAAACCGAAGAGTGTGCCAAAAGGACCAGCACGTGATTACCACCAGTTCACTGTTTGTTCCTCGCTTAAAAAGTGCGCAATAGCCTAATGGGTAGGGTGAGGCAAGGATGATAAACCAGGTATGGGTTCGCGGCAGAATCCGATCCAGAGAAGAGCAACCACCGGGTCGACTGCACCTGGCTATCCTGGTAGTGCTGGTACTCGCTCACCTCTTGATTGGTAACGCGAACGCCGTTGAGCCGGCCAACCCGGAACCTCCCAACCTGCCAACCCAAGAGAACACCGTTCCTATTACTCAGGAGGATCCTCTGCCCGCTACAGTACATTTTGGGCAGATAAGCACCTTCTGGCCACTGGCCCTTGCCACCTTCGCCCTTTTGCTCGCCGCTGTTGGTGTTTGGCTATGGAGCATCCAGTTACGGGTGTTGCTGCGCAAAAAAACCGCCGAATTGCAGCAAAGCGAGGAAGCCCTGCGGGCCACCGCGCTCAACTTCAGCGGCTTTTTTGACACGGTTGGCGATCTGCTTTTTGTGGTCGACGCAGACGGTTTTATCCTGCACAGCAATGCGGCAGTTGCCGAAAAACTCGGCTACAGCCCGGAAGCACTGACGAAAATGCGGGTTCTTGATCTCCATCCGGCGGAACACCGCCAGAAAGCGGCAGAGATTATTACCGCCATGGTGCAAGGCAAGGCTGAGTACTGTCCCTTGCCCCTGGCCAGCCGCAGCGGCGTAATTATCCCGGTTGAAACCCGGGTCTGGCAAGGGGTCTGGAATGGTGCGGCATGTCTCTTCGGTATCAGTAAGGATCTCCGCCAGGAGCAGGAGGCGCTGCAAAAATTCGACCGCCTGTTCACCGGAAATCCTGCGCCGATGGCGGTAACCAATGCTGATGATGGCGTTTTCATCGATGTCAATGAGGCCTTTCTTCAGTTACTGGGGTACTCGCGGGCCGAAGTTATCGGCAGGACAACCTTGGAACTTGGCATCTTTGCCGACCCGGATACCCGGAGCAATGCGGTCAGCCAGATCATCAACCACGGCCGGATAACCAACTGGCCGATGCAGGTCAGGTGCAAAGACGGCACCCTGCTTGAGGGGCTTTTCTCCGGTGACCTCCTCGAAAGTCAGGGCAAGCGGTTTTTTCTGACCGTGATGATCGACCAAACCAACCGTATCCTGGCGGAAAAAGCGCTGCAACGGCGTGAGGAGCAATACCGCGGTCTGTTTGAATCGCTGATCGATGTCTATTACCGCTTTGACCGGGAAGGCAAAATCGTCATGATCTCTCCCTCGATTGCTCGAGTTACCGGTTTTCTGCCGGAGGAGATCCTCAACACAAATATCAGAGATTTCCACATAAACCCTGAGGATAATTATACGATTCTCTCCCAGGTGTTGCGCCGCGGCTTTGTCGAAAACTATGAACTGGCGGTACGGAGTAAAGACCGCAGCCAAGTCTGGCTCTCCTGCACTGTGCGGATTGTCCGGGATCAGCAGGGCAATTTTGTTGGTGTTGAAGGTATCGCCAGGGATATCACCGAGCAGAGAAAAAATACCCGGCTTCTGGGCGAGGAGTCGGTCTTTCGCAAGAAAATCATCGACACTATCGCCGATGGGCTCTGTGTCTGCCAGGCAATCGCCGAATTTCCTTTTGTCCATTTCAGCCATTGGAATCACCGGATGACCGAGATCACCGGTTATACTATGGCAGAGATCAATGCCGCCGGCTGGTACCAGTCGCTCTACCCCGACCCCGAGGTACGGCAACGGGCAATAGCCCGGATGGACGCGATGCGCCAGGGGGATGATCTTCTTGCTGAAGAGTGGCAAATCACCCGGGCCGATGGAGAAACCAGGACAGTCAGTATATCGTCATCCTTTCTCCTTGCCAGGGAAGGAGAGGCCCACATCCTGGCCATGATACGGGACATCACCGAGCAGAAACGCTTTGAGCTGGAAAAAATGCAGATGCAATACCAAATGCAGCAGCTCAACAAGATGCAGAGCCTTGAAAGGATGGCCGGGGCGATCGCCCACCACTTCAATAATCAACTGGCCATTGTGCTTGGCTACCTGGAAATGCTCGAAGACGAATGTGCCAATGACAGGTCGAGAAAGTTTGTGAACTACGCTATCCAGGCCTCACGACAGGCGGTGGATTTAAGCCATCTGATGCTCAAATACACCGGTCACGCGATCATCACCAGTCGCGTGGTTGATCTCTCAGCGGAGGTCAGTCATGCCCTGCCGGCAATCGAATCCCTGCTCGATGGAAAGGCGGCATTAAAAGTACATCTGGCCAAGGAAAAACTGATTGTCGGTCTCAGCCCCGAAGAGCTTCAGCAGGTTATCTTTAATCTGATCAGCAACGCCCAGGAGGCCATGGCTGATGCCGGTGGATCAGTACAGGTTACAACCGGCCTGAATAGGCGAGATGGGGCTGACCGATGGCTGAAGCCTATCCCTGCTTCTTTGCCGAAAGGGGAATATGCCTTTTTCGAGGTGGCCGATACCGGGTGCGGCATGGACCAGAATACCGTGGCCAATATGTTTGACCCTTTTTTCTCAACGAAGTATCTCGGCCGTGGCTTGGGCCTGGCTGTGGTGAGTGGCATTGTCCGGGCCTGCCAGGGGACGATACTCGTCAACGCCAAACCTGGCCTGGGAACGTCAATCCGGGTTGTG
>JAZBOD010000271.1:0-5433 GCA_036350955.1 Desulforhopalus sp.
CACCCCCGAGGATATCCTCACCATCATCTATACCAGTGGCACAACCGGAGTTCCCAAAGGGGTAGTCCTCACCCAGTGCAACGTGATGATTAACACCGATTACGGTCTTAAACAGCTCGGACTCCCCCACAGCGAACAGACTGTACTCAGTTTTTTACCCCTCAGTCACATCCTCGAACGGACCGCCGGATACTACGTGACCCTGCTCCGCGGCAGCCATCTCGCCTTCGCCGAAAATGTCGCCCAGGTAATGGAGAACATGGTGGAGATCCGGCCGACTTCGATGGTCAGTGTCCCGCGGCTTTTTGAAAAGATCTACTCGCGAATCCATGAGTGCGTGCATCAGCAACCGCCTCCGCGCCGCAGAGTCTTTTTCCGGGCTCTTGAAATAGGCAAAGAGTATGTCACCAAAAAATACGTAACCAAAGAGCCAATCAGCGGTCTTTTACAGCTCAAATACCAGTTCTACGATCAACTGGTGTTTAAAAAGATCCGCGACCGCTTCGGTGGCCGACTGCGCTATTTCATCTGCGGAGGGGCACCGCTTGATAAAACCATCAATGAGTTCATGTGGGCGATCGGCATCCCGGTGTACAACGGCTATGGCCTTACCGAGACCAGCCCGGCGATTACCCTGAGCAGTGCCGATGAAGTCCGTTTTGATTCGGTCGGCAAAGTTTTACCGGAAACCGAGGTGAAACTGGCCGAAGACGGTGAACTGCTCGTCAGGGGTCCCCAGGTGATGCAGGGCTATTACCGTAATGAGGAGGCCAACCGGGAAAGTTTCATCGATGGCTGGTTCGCCACCGGCGATATCGCCCGGATTGACGAAGAGGGTTTTGTCTACATCATCGACCGCAAAAAGGAGCTCATTGTCACCGCCGGCGGCAAAAATATCGCCCCGCAGCCGATCGAAAATGACCTCAAGCTGGACAAGTACATCTCCCAGGCGATTGTTTTCGGTGACCGCAAGCCGTATCTCACCGCCCTGCTCACCCCCAATATCGAGAGGCTGATTGATTTCGCCCGGGAGGAAAATTTCGCCTACATCGATATCAACGAACTGGTCAGCCATGCCAGGGTGCTCGAACTCTATAAAGAACGGATTGCCCGACTGAACAAAAACTATCCGCCCTATAAGACCATCAAAAAGTTTGCCCTGGTGGCCAACGATTTTTCCATTGAGGGCGGTGAACTCACCCCGACCATGAAAATGAAACGCAAAGTGATCTACGAAAAATACAAAGGGCTGGTTGATGACCTGTATCTCAACAACGGCAATGGGATCATTGCCGAGCAGAAAAAATCATAACGGAGAGAAATCATGAGGCAGATAAATCGAGTTGCTGTGCTTGGCGCCGGGGTTATGGGGGCGACGATCGCCGCACATCTGGCCAATGCCGGACTGGAGGTCATCCTCCTGGATATCGTGCCGAAGGCTCTCGAACCTCAGGAGGAGGCCAAAGGGCTGACCCTGGAGAGCCCGGCGGTGCGCAACCGGATTGCTGAAAAAGGCCGTCAGGGGCTGTTGGCGATGAAGCCGGCCGCCCTCTACCTGAAAGAGAATCTGGCCAGGATCGAGGTCGGCAATCTCGAAGATGATCTCGGTAAATTGACCACCTGTGACTGGGTCATCGAAGTGGTGATCGAGTATATGCCGATCAAACTCGGTCTGTTGCAAAAACTTGTCCCGCACCTCTCCCCCGGGGCAATCCTCACCACCAATACCAGCGGGCTGTCGGTCAACGAGATGGCGGCGGTCTTGCCGGCGGAAATCCGACGCAATTTTCTTGCCAGCCATTTTTTCAACCCTCCCCGTTATATGCGGTTGATGGAGCTGGTCCCCTGTGTTGATACCAGCCCCGAACTGCTGCAGGGGCTGGCCGAGTTCATCGGCAAACGGCTCGGTAAGGGGATTGTTTACGCCAAGGACACCACCAACTTCATCGCCAACCGGATCGGAACCTATGCCATCTATAAGGGGATCGCCCATATGCAGGCGATGGGCATGACGGTTGAGGAGGTTGACGCCATTGCCGGGCCAGCCACCGCCCGCCCGAAAAGCGCAGCTTTTCGTACAGCCGATCTGGTCGGCCTCGACACCCTCGCCCATGTCGGCACCAACTCCTATGAACTGCTCCCTGACGATGAGGAGCGCGAGGTTTTTGCCCTGCCCGATTTCATGCGGCAGATGATTGATGCCGGCCGGCTGGGCAACAAGAGCGGTGGTGGCTTTTATCGCAAGGAGATGGTCGAAGGTAAACGGGTGATCAACTATTACGACTACCGGACTGGAGAGTATCGGCCCCTGGCCAAACCCAAATTTGCCTCGGTATTGGCGGTCAAACAGGTCGACGACCCCGGCAGGAAAGTGAAGATGATGGTTGAGGGCCAGGATCAGGCCGCTGAATTTGCCTGGCAATCGATCAGGGATACCCTGATCTATGCCCTCAACCGGATTCCGGAGATCGCCGACGACATCGTCAACATCGACCGGGCAATGCGCTGGGGCTTCAACTGGGAAATCGGCCCCTTTGAGATGTTCGACGCGATCGGCATCGAAGCCTTTGTCAAACGGGCTGAGGCCGACGGAGTCGAGGTTCCGAAAGTGCTCCGCAACCTGGCGTCATTTTATCGCTATGGTGCCGACGGCGGTCAGGAGTATTACGACGTGGTTGGCAAGAGCTACCGGCCGGTGCCGACCAAAGCGGGACAGGTTCAGCTGGAGATTCTCAAGAAGGCCGGCCGGGTGCTGGAGAAAAATGCCTCATGTTCGGTGGTTGATCTTGGCGACGGAGTATTTTGTCTGCAGTTCCATTCGAAGATGAACGCGATCAGCGGCGACATTCTGGCGATGACCCACAAGGCGATCAAACGTGCCGAAGAACAAGGGGTCGGGCTGGTGATCGGCAATCATGGTGCCAATTTCTCGGTGGGCGCCAATCTGATGCTGATGGCGGTGGCCCTGGCCGAGGGAGCATACGACGATATCAACATGGTGCTGCGTGCCTTCCAGCGGGCAACCATGGCGATCAAATACGCCAGGGTACCGGTGGTTACCGCCCCCTTTAACCTGACTCTTGGTGGAGGTGCCGAGTTCTGTCTCCATGCCGATGGGATCACCGCCTCCGCCGAAACCTACATGGGGCTGGTGGAGATCGGTGTCGGTCTGCTCCCTGGCGGGGGGGGCACCAAGGAAATGAGTCTGCGGGCGATTCGCCTGGCCCAGCGTTACCAGACCGATGTTCAGCCCTTTATTATCAAGAACTTCAAACAGATCGCCATGGCAACGGTATCGATGAGTGCCGCTGAGCTGTATGGCCTTGGCTATCTGCGCAGTGGCGACACCATCACTATGGATGTTGACCGGCTGATCGGCGATGCCAAACAGCGGGTCCTTGCCCTTGCTGCCAACTATATTCCCCGGCGCCCGGAAGAAAATCTGCCTGCCCCGGGACGGGGGGTGGCCGCATCGATCAAAAGTCAGCTGTGGAATATGCAGATGGGCAAATATATTACCGAATATGAGGCGGAAATGGGGACAATCATCGCCCAGGTGATGTGCGGCGGGGATGTCAATGCCGGCACCATGATCAGCGAAGAGTACCTGCTGCAGCTTGAGCGGGAGAACTTTCTGCGCCTCTGCGGTAACCAGAAGACCGCCGCACGGATTCAACACATGCTCAAGACCGGAAAACCGCTGCGGAACTAGCAAGGGCCGGAAAATTTCGCCAAGGTACTTCTTTCCTGCAACAGGAGGGAGGACCAGGATCGACGGGAGATCACCCAAACAGGGAGAAACGATATGAAAAAGGCATATATCCTGGCCAGCTACCGGACCCCGGGCTGCCGGGCGAACAAGGGAAAATTTGCAACTGTCCGGCCTGATGACCTGGCGGCCCTGGCGATCCAGGGACTTGTTGAGCGGACCGCGATAGACCCGGCGACGGTAGACGATGTCTATCTCGGTTGCGCCTTCCCGGAAGCGGAGCAGGGGATGAACGTTGGCCGGGTGGCGGCAATGAAGGCCGGATTGCCCAACGAAGTGCCCGGACAGACCATTAACCGCTTCTGTTCTTCCGGGCTGCAGAGCATTGCCATGGCGGCGGAGCGGGTAATCTGCGGCTTTGCCGACTGCATTGTTGCCGGTGGGGTTGAGTCGATGTCCGCCGTGCCGATGGGGGGGTTGAAGTACAGCGCCAACCCATCGATGATGGTTGACTGGCCTGAAGCATTCGCCTCGATGGGGGTAACCGCCGAACTGGTTGCTGAACGCTACGGTATTGACCGGCAGATGATGGACAGTTTTGCTGCCGCCAGTAACGCCAAGGCGGCAGCGGCGATCGAAGCCGGCCGCTTTGTCGACGAGATCATCCCGGTTGAGGTGGAAAAGACCCAACTGGTTGGCGGGAAGATGAAAAGGACCAAGGAACTGGTCACCGTTGATGACGGAGTTCGGCCAGGAACCACCGTCGAGACTCTTGGCAAACTGCGCCCGGCCTTCAAACTGGGCGGGCCGGTGACCGCCGGCAACTCCTCCCAGATGACCGACGGTGCCGCAGTAGCCCTGGTGGTCTCCGAGGAGTACCTGGCCCGGCTTGGCCAGTCGCCGATGGCCCGCTTTATTGCCTTTGCGGTGAAAGGGGTTGCTCCGGAGGTGATGGGAATCGGCCCGATCGCCGCCATCCCTGCGGTGCTGGCGATGGCCGGGATGAAGCAGGAGGAGATCGAGTTGATTGAGCTCAATGAAGCCTTTGCCGCCCAGGCCCTGGCGGTCATCAAGACTCTCGGCCTGCGCCAGGAGATTATCAATGTCAACGGGGGGGCGATTGCCCTCGGCCACCCGCTGGGCTGCACCGGTGCCAAGCTGACCACCACCCTGCTCCACGAAATGGGCCGGCGAAATCTTCGCTACGGCCTGGTGTCGATGTCCATCGGAGGTGGCATGGGAGCTGCCGGAATCTTTGAGCGGCTTTACCCAAAGGGTGCGTAACCGGCGCGGCCAGACCAGGGCATCAATTTGTGTAGGGTGCGTCATACGCACCGCTTTGATACTTTATGGGGGGCTTGCTGGTTGGTGCGCGGTGCGCACCCTACAAAGAGCTGCTGGTCGGACCGCCGAAGCTGCAGGTAAGGCCAGGCAGTCGAAGGCCGGAGCGCCCCAGTTGGAGGTTAAGGCCAGGCAGGCTGGGCAAGGCTATTTCCCTAAAAATACATCAATACCAAATCAATCGAGGTGAGCGTGATGAGTGGAAAAATAAGCAAAGGCGGGGAGTTTTTGATTGCCGAAACTCTCTGCGCCGACGTCTTTACCCCCGAGGACTTCAGTGACGAACAACGCCAGATGGGGGAGACCACCGAGCAGTTTATCGCCAATGAAATTGCCCCCCACATCGAGGAGATCGACAAACAGAATTTTTCCCTGGTGGTCGA
>JAZBOD010000272.1:0-2842 GCA_036350955.1 Desulforhopalus sp.
AGATTTTCGTTCAAAATCAAGGCATGCGAAAAATTTTACCACAGGCATATAATGGATATTCCGAGGATAAAATTTTGAGCATAACGCCGAGTTTGGGCGAAAAGATTGTTTTGCAAAAGGCTCTAAAGAATGAATTTGCTGAGAGGACCTTATCTTCTCTGCTGTGGGAGGGGATCATTGTCCTTGGCTTGCGGGCGTCAGCCCGGCTTAGCCAAACCGCGTGGCACCACAGAGAAGGTGGGTGCAGATGCAATCGGCTCCGGCATATTTGGCAGCAGACAGTGCTTAATATATTGTTATTACCTATTAAATGACCATATGTTAGCCGACTGACAAGGAGATTCTTGAGATTTAAGAGTGATTTCTAACACTTTCCTGACAAAGGATTAATCTGTTGAAGATATAGAACGGGAAGGGTACATAGTATTGTGAAGTAGGTTCATCCTGTTACTCTCTTTCAACCAAAGGGGAAAGAAATGAAAACGCATACTTCTCGTAGTCTGTTCAGCCGTTGTGCTGTAGCCGGTCTGTTGGCCGGAACCCTCGCCCTGCATGCCGGTCCAGGCTCCGCTGCCACCCAGGTCGATCTGTGGCATGCCTTTACCGGTCGGCTTGGCGAACTGCTCGATGAGCAGGTGAAAACCTTCAACTCCTCGCAGTCCGAATATGTGGTTGTCGCCACCAACAAGGGCAACTACTCTGAGACCCTCAATGCCGGGATAGCCGCCTTCCGGGCTGGACAGCATCCGGACATTCTGCAGGTGTTTGAGGTAGGTACGGCAACGATGATGGCGGCAAGCGGGGCGATCAAGCCGGTTTATGAAGTTATGGAAGAGGCCGGTTCAAAGTTCGATCCCGCCGGCTATATTGCTTCGGTTGCCGGCTATTACACCACCGCCGATGGGCGGATGCTCTCTCTGCCCTACAACTCGTCAACCCCGGTGCTGTATGTCAATCGGGATGCCTTTACCGCGGCAGGGCTTGATCCGGATATGGACCTCTCCACCTGGGACAAGGTGGACGAGGCGCTGACTGCCCTCAAGGCCGGGGGGAGCAAATGCCCCCTGACCACCGCCTGGCAGAGCTGGGTGCACCTGGAAAACCTCTCTGCCTATCATAATGTTCCTTTTGCGAGCAAGGAGAACGGTTTTACCGGTCTGGACACCGAGTTGACTTTCAACGGTCCGGTGCAGGTGCAGCACATCACCAAGATGGGTGAGTGGGCCAAAGAGGGGAAATTTATCTATGCCGGTCGCCGCAACGAGAGTGGCGCGCAATTCCGTGCCGGTGAATGCGCGCTGTTTACCGAATCTTCCGCCGGTTATGCCGGGGTCAAGGCAGAAGCCAAGTTTGCTTTTGATATTCGGCCGCTGCCCTACTGGCAGGGTGTTGACGGGGCTCCCCAGAACACCATCATCGGTGGCGCCTCACTGTGGGTAATGTCCGGAAAGAGTGCCGAAAAGTACCAGGGTGTTGCGGCTTTTCTGGAATTCATGTCCTCTCCGGCGATTCAGGCCAAGTGGCACCAGGATACCGGATACCTGCCGATCACCATGGCTGCCTACGAGCTGACCAAGTCCCAGGGCTTCTATACCGCCAACCCGGGCACCGATATCGCCATTCTGCAGATGACCGGCAAGGCCCCTACCGGCAACTCCAAAGGCCTGCGTCTCGGCAGCTTTGATCAGGTGCGGACGATTATCGATGAAGAACTCGAGGGAGTCTGGTCGGGCAGCAAGAGCGCCGAAGCCGCCCTGGGCAGTGCGGTGGAGCGGGGAAACAAACTCCTCCGTCGCTTCGAACAGGCGAACCGCTAACTTCCCAGTTGTCCGTGGATGGGGCTGCGCTGCCCATCCACGAACCAGGGCGGGATGAACCATGGAAAAACGGGTTGTTTTCCGCAATCGCTGGCTGCCCTATCTGCTGGTGGCGCCGCAGATTGCGGTCACCGTGGTGTTTTTCTTCTGGCCGGCCGGCGAGGCGATCTACCAGTCGGTTTTCATGCCGGATCCCTTCGGCCTGAAGACCAACTATGTCGGTCTGGCCAACTTCCAGTTCCTGTTCACCGACCCCTACTATCGTGACTCGTTTCTGACAACTGCGGTCTTCAGCACGCTGGTCACGGTCATTTCGATGAGCACTGCCCTCTGGCTGGCGGTGCTCGCCGACCGGGTCGGGAAAAAGGCCGGCGGCTATACCACGCTGCTGATCTGGCCCTACGCCGTCGCCCCGGCGATTGCCGGAGTGCTGTGGATGTTTCTGTTCATGCCCTCGATCGGGGTCCTGGCCCGCGGTCTTGATCAGCTTGGCTACACCTGGAACCATGCCTTGAATGGCGGTCAGGCCATGGCTCTGGTGGTGATTGCTTCGGCCTGGAAGCAGATCAGCTACAACTTTCTCTTTTTTCTCGCTGGTTTGCAGTCAATCCCCCGCAGCCTGATCGAGGCGGCGGCAATCGACGGAGCCTCGTTTTCCCGCCGTTTCTGGACCATCGTTTTTCCGCTGCTCTCGCCAACCACCTTTTTTCTCTTGGTGGTCAATGTGGTCTACGCCTTTTTCGAGACCTTCGGGGTGATCCACACCATTACCGGTGGCGGTCCCCAGCAGTCCACCTCGATCCTGGTCTACAAGGTCTTTTCCGACGGCTTTGTCAGTCAGGATCTCGGCTCCTCAGCGGCCCAGTCGGTGATCCTCCTCCTGCTGGTCGGCACGCTGACCGTCATCCAGTTTCGCTATATCGAGCGGAGGGTGCAGTACTGATGCACGGGATGGTCGAAAAGAGGGGCTGGGGGCTATGGCTCACCCATGCCGGGTTGATTGCCGGGATCATCGTCATCTGCTA
>JAZBOD010000273.1:0-2049 GCA_036350955.1 Desulforhopalus sp.
ATCGGGACTATACGGAAGAACAGCGGCAGCAAAGGAAAGAGAAGAAGCATGTATACAGGATTCCAAGAAAGATAGACCCACGGCACCTGATAGCTTTTCCAGTACCGCGCCCAGGCAAAATCCCTCATTTGGTCGATCAGCTCACTCTTGGGGAAGCGGACGTAGGGATAGACGTCATGCCAGCGCAAGGTTTTGATAAAATCATTGCTGTAGCGGCCGTACATGCAGAGGTGGACCAGATCCCACTGCATCTTTTCCTGGCGCACATTAAAAATCCCCAGGTAGTTCTCGCCGCTTTTTTTAAGGTAGGCAACCGGCTGCTGATTGATTGCCTGGTTCAGATAGGTTTTGGTCTGGGCTATCAGGTAGGCGGAGGTCGTTGCCGTTTTCGGGTGCAGAAAAAAAATCAAGCCAATGGAAAAGACCATTGAACCGAGGATGAGCAAGGCTCTCGGCCGCAGGCGGACAATGCCGAACAACAGGAGAAGAGCCGGCACCAGCAGCAGGTAAAGGATGCCGTTGTGGCGAAACCCGATAATCGCCAGGGTCAGGCAGAGCAGATAGAGCCAGCGTCCGACAGAGATCGTACCCAATTGCCACTGTTTCTCGTCATAGAGTTTGGCCAACTCAAAGCCCAGCAAAACAGTGAGCAGGGCAAAGGGGACATCTTTCCAGAGAATTGCCGTATAAAGGCCAACTGGCACCGAAGTGATGATCAGGATAAAGCAGAAAAGGAGCACCAACCGGGGTAAACCCCGGCGATAGAGGTGGAAGAGGATAGTGGCGATAAGCAGGGAGGTGAACAGATTCTGGGCAAAGGGAACAACGGCGACATTATTCCAGAACTGGCTGAGAAAGATATAAAAGATGACATTGAGCGGTGGATGATCGCCGAGGTAGGTGCCGGGGATCTGCGCAGCCCGCCAGACCTCAAGAGAGTCGTTGGACATAATCGCCGGCCAGAAGGAGATATGCCAGAAGGAAAAGGCGGCACAGCTGGCCAGCAGCATCATCCAGAAAAGAGAGCGGTTCTCTGCGAAAAAAATCCCTTTAAGCCCATTAAAGCGGCCGGCATAATTCAGCAAAAGCTTGAGCAGCCAGGCAGAAAAAGCGGCAAAAATGGCCTGCAGCAGCAACCGGTCGGGATGGAAATGGCGTTGTCGCTCCTGGTCAAAATCGGCCGTGGCGAAGATGATCCCTCCCCGGTACTCCCCCCCGGACAGGGCAAAGACTTCGCCGAACTCGGTGACGATCTCCGTTGAAGTGAGGGTAAAATTGTCACTTGGGGTGATCCGCAGGGCGTTGATACGGTAGCGGGGCAACGGCAGACTGATGGAGAACTGCCCATTCTCCGAGACAAACCAAGACGTGACTATCCTGGCGTTTCGCCCGCCCCATTGCGATTGGTTATTCCCGGCATAGAGATCATGGCGGGTGGTGGTCTCTGCCAGCTGCACATCGACCTCACCGGCATAATTAAATGCTGGAAATTCCAGGCGCAGGGAGAATCTGGGTTTGACCTTCAGCTGCAGTGAGGCGTGATCCTCGGTAAACACCAGGCTGCCGTTTTCCAGGGTTATGCCGGGAGGTAAGGGAAGATCCGCCAGGCTGACCTCCTGTTCATCGACAACGATACTGCGCAGGACGACCTGCTTGCCGGCGGCAGCACCATTCCTGGTTCCGGTTCGGGTAATTTGTAAGGGTAAACCATCCTCAGCACCCTGTGGCAGCGGCACGAAGTGGTATCTCTGCCGCTCGTAGCCGTTCAGGCCCTGTCCAGAATCCCAGCGGATTTCAAGAGGTTTCGAGCTGTCGGCCACCGTTCCCCCCACCAGCAGGGTGGCCGAGGGATACCAGGTGGTTCCTTGATAAAACCAGATCAGAAAAAGCACAAAGAAGACCGGCAGAGAACAGGCAACCCGGCAGCTTTTACGCAGCCAGGTTTTCATCGGCGCAACCGGCCAAAGGCCCGAAAAAATCGGCGCCTGCCATCAATGCCCTGCCAGAAACCAACGCCAAATCGGCGTAAGATTACCGGCGGCCAGACAC
>JAZBOD010000274.1:0-2453 GCA_036350955.1 Desulforhopalus sp.
AACCATCGCCCGGTTATACCAGCTCCGGTCGTAGATCACCACCTCTCCGGCCGAGGGCAAATGAGCGGTATAGCGTTGAAAATACCACTGGGTTAATTCGGTCTCGTTGGGCTTGGTCAGGGCGACCACTCTGGTGTAGCGGGGATTGAGGTGGGCGATGATCCGTTTGATGGTTCCCCCTTTGCCGGCGGCGTCCCGCCCCTCGAAAAGTGCCAGAACTCTTTGGCCGTTATGCTGCATGGTGCTCTGGAGCTTCATCAGCTCGATCTGCAGTTTTTTCAACTCGATCTCGTAGGCGATATCTGAGTTTTTGATCCAGACCGCGGTCTTATCCTCCCCCTCATTTTTGGCCAGGTTTTTCCGTGCTGTTCCTTCCAGCACCCTGAATTCGGCTGTGGGAGTATCACCTTTCTGCTTTTTCGAGTTGTTTCTTTTGGCCATCGTACCGGGTTCTCCTTGAGGCAGCGGGGTTGACAGATCTTTGCAGCGTATTTTGCGTTCCGCTTGATCATACAGCCTGAAGCGGTCCTAACGCAAATGGAATATTGGCTTGAGCTGACCAGTCTGCCAGGCGGGCGCTCCTGTCTGGATATCAAAGCAGGGGAGAGATGAGCAGGGCGGCGTTTTCACCGAATTTTACCAGCGGGCCGCGTTGACGAAAACTCTTCAGATCGACCTCGGTCGATTGGCGGAGATAGTCATGCTGCAGTTCGAGGAGTTGCATGGTGAAAGGGGTGTTGTAGATGAACAGGGTCGCCTCGAAATTGAGCCAGAAACTGCGCATGTCGAGGTTGGCCGAGCCGAAGAGGCTCACCGTGCCGTCGACGGTGATGCTCTTGGTATGGAGCAGGCCTCCGGAAAAGAGGTGGATCTGCACCCCTGATTCGATCAACTCTTCGTACCGGGCGCGGCTGGCGTGGCGTACCAGCCAGGAGTCGTTTTTTTCCGGGACGATGATTTTTACCACCACCCCCCGCTGGGCGGCAGCCTTCAGGGCGGCCAGCAGGGGCTCGTCGGGGATGAAGTAGGGGGTGGTTAGCACCAACTGCCGTCGGGCGGTGTAGATGGTGGTGAGCAGCAGGCTGTGGATCGTCTCTGGAACAAAGCCCGGTCCGGAGGGAACAAGCTGGACCGCCATATCTCCAGCAACCGGAGAGGCCTTGATATCGCTGCCGGCAAGGATGGTCTCGATATCGTCGAGGAGCAATTGAGGATGCAGCCGGCCAGTTTCGGTCTCCAGCAGCCAGTCAGCGATAAAGGTTCCGGCCAGGCTCTCTACTACCGGGCCCCGGATCTTCACCATCACATCGATCCAGTTGCCGACCCCGGCCTCGCTTTTGAAGACGTCGGGATCGACCATGTTCTGGCTGCCGGTAAAGGCGATGAGCCCATCGATCACCACGATTTTTCGGTGGTTACGGATGTCGATTCGCCAGAACAGCGCTTTGATCAGTCCAGCCGGCAGGGCCTCGAGGACCTCGATTCCCGAGCGGCGCATCTCCTCGACCCTGGGGCTTTTCAGGAAGGTCCTGCTGCCAACCGCGTCGAGGAGCAGCCGGCAGGTCACTCCCCGGGCCGCAGCTTCCTGCAAGGCCTTGGTCACTGCCGCCACCCGGCCACCATCCTCCCAGATGTAAAACTGCAGATGGCAGGTGGAGGTGGCCTGGGCAATCGCTTCGGTAATCGCTGAGAGAATCGCATCAGGGGAGGTGAGCAGGCTCAGTTCATTCCCGGCCATCGCCGGCAGACCGGCCAGGCTTTCTGCCTGACGGTGCAGTGAACTGCATTCCGGCAGAGGGGCCCCCCAGGTGACCGGTGCCCGGTTGCGCAGGGAGATCAGCCACTGCAGATAGAGATCATGGGAGAGTTTGGCCCGTTCGGTGCGTCGTTCGGAGATGCGGTTCTCGCCGAAGAGCAGATAAAAAATACCGCCGATAAAGGGGACAACGAGGACCACGACCAGCCAGGCGAGGTTCACCCCGTAGGGGCGTCGGCGCATGATTACCCGGATAGACAAGGTGATCCGGATAAACAGGTCGGTAAAAAGCAGCAGGCTGGAGAATATGCTGTAGGTCCAGATCGATTCTTCCATGTCGGTAATCAGACGGTTGTTGCCTTCGGGAGCAGGATCTCCACCCCGGCAGGGGTGCTGGATCGGTAAGGCATTGGGTATTGTCCTGTAAATGTAGCATAATCAAAGGGATGAGCGGAAGAGCTATTTTGAATTTTGGCCCCTTGCCTCAATTTCCGAAACCGGGCATAATCACCAGCATGTGACGACGGCATTGACGACCAATGCCGTGGTGGTTCCCAGGTGGAGACCGCCGTAACCGGCAAGAATAATGCCCAGAGTCGGCCGTTGACGGCGGTTGAGGGGGCAGCACAGACGGGTGGCTATGAAGATTGCGGGATTTTCATTTTCGGCGATAGAGGCAGGGATCCGTTACCCGAAC
>JAZBOD010000275.1:0-7941 GCA_036350955.1 Desulforhopalus sp.
ACGATACCGACGAAGTACTGTTTATTTCCCTCCACCAATCGCCGCTCTATCCTGGTAGCGGAGGGTTTACCGAAATTGGTGTTGGTCGGGGTACCGGCTTTACCGTAAATATCCCCATGCCAGGTGGCCAGGGGGATCTGGAGTACGCCCTGATTTTCAACACCGTAGTTGCCCCCCTGTGTCGTCAATACCAGCCGGAACTTATTTTGGTCTCTGCCGGATTTGATGCCTGCTACGCCGACCCGCTCAGTTCCATGCGTCTTACCCACCAGGGATTTGCCTACATGACCCGGGTTTTGACCGAGCTCGCTGAAGAGTTTTGCAACGGCAGACTGTTTCTCTGCCTTGAAGGGGGATATGATTTGGCCGGCCTCAAGGGAGGAGTTTTCGCAGTCCTGGGCGAGTTGCTCGGCCAGAAACTGACCACCCCCTTTCCCTGTTCTCTGCACCCGGACACGGCACATGTTCTCCGAAAAAGCATAGGACCACACCCGATCAGTGAAAAGACACGACACGTTGTAAAAAAATACTGGAAAATGTAAAATCCTTTCAGGGAGAATTCCATAGATCATTTGACCATGGAGAGCGTGTTTTGAACAGGTGCCCCACCAGAATACTGGTTGCCGATGATGACGCCATCGTTCGGACAACTGTTTCTAAAATTCTCGAGATGTTCGGGCACAGCGTCGACATCGTTGCAACCGGCGACAAGGTCCTTGAAATGGTTGATGATCGTTACGATGTCATCATTCTCGACATCAACATGCCGGGGATGGATGGCTTTGAAACCATGGCTCGCCTCAATGAACGTAACCTGGACATTCCGGTACTCTTTCTCACCGGAGCCGGCTCGATGGACTACGCAGTCAAGGCAATTAACCTTGGCGCGTATGACTTTCTGACCAAGCCGATTGCCGATCTGGACATTTTTAACGTCAAGATTCGTCGGGCGATCGAAAAGAGAATGTACGTCATCAAGGAAAAACAGTATAAAACAGCTCTTGAAGACGACATCCAGGTTAAGGCGGCGCAGCTCGAAGAGCAGAACAGACTTCTGCTTCGTTACAGCAACAGTCTGGAAAACGCCACTGTTCAGTTGATGAGCAGTCTGCAGAACGCCATGGAGGAGAAGGATTACTACACCGCCGGTCATACCATGCGGGTTACCGAATATGCCCTGATGCTCGGCATGGCCATGGGGTTAAGTGATTCGGAAATTCTGGTGTTGCGCCGGGCGGCCCAGTTTCACGATATTGGCAAGCTGGTTATCGATCTCTCCTGTATCCAGAAACCGGGAAAATTGACCGAAGAGGAGTGGGGCCTGATCCGGAAACACCCCAGTGTTGGTGCGAATATTATCCAGCCACTCGGTTTTATGGAAAAAGAGCAGTTCATTATCCGCCACCACCATGAGCGGGTCGATGGAGGCGGATATCCTGACGGTTTGACTGGAGATCAGCTTGACGACCTGACCAAAATCATTATTGTCGTCGACAGCTACGATGCGATGACCTCCAGGCGCAACTACCGGACCAACATGACCATGCAGCAGGCGGTGAGCGAACTGTACCGCTGCAGCGGAACCCAGTTTGAACCGGAGATTGTCGATACTTTTGCCAAAAGCATTACAGCTTTTACCCCTTCGAAAAACGCCTTCACCCCCAGACATCTCGACAGTGTGCTGCAGAAAACCCCGTAAATCTCAACCACCGGAAAGTCTGTTCATGAAAATCACCACCAGGGAAGTAGAACACGTTGCCCGATTGTCGAAACTTGAACTCTCCCAGGAAGAGTTGACGATGATGACCGGCCAATTGGATGAAATTCTCTCCTATGTCGACAAACTGGAAGAACTTGACACCAGCAGCATAGCCCCCACCTTCAACGTCTTTTCCGTTACCAATGCCTTTCGTGAGGACACCACCCGGCCATCACTAAGCCAGGCTGAGGCGTTGCAGAATGGTCCACAGCACGACGACCAGACTTTTCTGGTCCCGCGCATTATCTGAACACTTTTCTTTTTCTGTTCACCCCGATCAGGGAGCGGCGTCCCTGATGGCATGGAACCTTCTCCTCCTGGAGATTTGGCAATGGAACTTTATGATCTGGACCTCACCCAGGCCCTGGAAAAAATGGCTGCCGGAGAAGTATCCGCTGTTGCCTTAACCAAAAGCTGCCTGGCGCGGATAGCCGCTGTGGATGACCAGGTTGGCGCATTTATCTCTGTCGACAGCGAAGGTGCTTTGCGTCAGGCGGAGGCGGCCGATACCCTGCGCAGACAAGGCTCAGGCGGGGTCCTTTGCGGCATACCCCTGGCGATCAAGGATCTCCTCTGCACCAAAGGGCTGACCACCACCTGCGGTTCGCGAATGCTTGCCGATTTTATCCCGCCGTACGATGCAACGGTGATCAGCAAACTTCGCCAGGCTGGGGCGGTCATTCTCGGCAAGACGACCATGGATGAATTTGCCATGGGGTCCACATCGGAAACCTGCGCTTTTAGGGTTCCCCGTAATCCCTGGAAAAAAGGCTATGTTGCCGGTGGCTCTTCCGGTGGGTCGGCTGTTGCTGTTGCCGCCAGGGAGTGCCCGGCAGCCCTTGGTTCCGACACCGGGGGCTCAATTCGGCAACCGGCCAGCCTGTGTGGTATTGTCGGGATCAAACCGACCTACGGTCGGGTATCCCGTTACGGGTTGACCGCCTTTGCCTCATCTCTGGACCAGGTGGGGCCGATGGCCCGGACTGTGGCAGACTGTGCCCTGCTGATGAAAGTGATCAGCGGCCATGATCCGCTTGATTCAACTTCGGTTGTTCGGGAGGTCCCCGATTATACCGCCAACCTCGGCAAAGGTCTAGGAGGTGTGCGGATTGGGGTGCCTCGGGAGTATTACACCGAAGGCCTTGACGGCGAAGTGCGCGCCATCGTCGAGCAGGCGCTCTCTGCCCTTAAGGGTCTTGGTGCAGAGGTGGTTGATATTTCTCTGCCGCATACCGAGTACTGTGTGGCGGTTTACTATCTGATTGCCCCCTCCGAGGCCTGCTCTAATCTTGCCCGCTACGATGGAGTGGTTTACGGTTACCGTGACCGGAGCGCCGACACCCTGGTCGGGATGTATACCGGCACCCGCTCAAAAGGCTTTGGGGCTGAAGTGAAACGGCGGATTCTTATCGGAACCTACGCCCTCTCCTCCGGTTACTACGATGCCTACTACAAGAAGGCGTCGCAGGTGCGGACGCTGATTCTCAACGATTTCAAGGCCGCTTTCAACCGCTGCGATGTTCTGCTTTCACCGGTCACCCCAACACCGGCATGGCCGATCGGCGAAAGCAGCGACGACCCGCTGGCGCTCTACCTCTCCGATATCCTCACCCTCTCCGCCAACCTCGGAGGGATTCCCGGGATGTCGGTACCCGCCGGATTCACAGGCTCCGGCCTGCCGGTAGGGGTGCAACTGCAGGGGGCCCATTTTGCCGAGGAGATGCTTTTCCGGGTGGCCAGTAACCTTGAACGGGTTCTCCCGCCGGGTGAAAGAAAACTTGACCTGCAGGGTTAAGCCTGCAGGTTGTCCGTGACACCAACAGCTGGAGCTCCATTGAAGATAAAAATTCCGGAACATATCCGTAATATTACCCCGTACCCCCCAGGAAAACCCCTAGATGAACTTGAAAGGGAGTACGGCATAACCAACAGTATCAAACTTGCCTCCAACGAAAATGCCTGGGGCCCGTCGCCACAGGCGATACAGGCGATACGGAAGAACCTTGAGGACCTGCATCGCTACCCGGACGGCTCCTCCTACTACCTGACCGACGCCCTGGCCGAAAAGACCGGTTTTTCCACAACCCAGATTGTACTGGGCAACGGCTCCAACGAGATTATTGAATTTCTGGTCAAAGCCTTTGTTCAGGAGGGGGATGAGGTGATTACCAGCCACCCCTCCTTTTTGATGTACCAGAAATTCGTTCAGGTCCGCGGTGGGGTGAACCGCGTCGTGCCGTTGAAAGATCTCGGCCATGATCTCGAAGCGATCATCGAGCAGCTCTCCGCCAGAACCCGGTTGATCTTTCTCGATAACCCCAATAACCCCACCGGCACGGCCATTCCGCCTGAGGTGCTGCGGCAGTTTTTTCGAACTGTTCCGGATGATGTGGTGGTGGTGCTTGATGAGGCCTATGTCGATTTCATGAATCCGGCTGACCGGGTCGATCCGCAGAAAACTCTGGCCGAAGAACATGGTTGCTGCCCGGTGGTGTTCCTGCGGACCTTCTCGAAGGCCTATGGACTTTCCGGCCTGCGGATCGGTTTCGGCCTGATGGCCGAGGAGATTGCCACCAGTCTGCACAAGGTTCGCCAACCCTTTAACATCAATCGGCTGGCTCAGGTCGGGGCTCTCGCCGCGCTTAATGACGAGGAGTTCTACCAGCAGACCCTCAAGAGAACCCGGCAGGGGCTTGACCACTTGAGCCGTGAGGTGGAGAAGCTCGGCTGCCGGAGTTATCCCTCTCAGGCAAACTTTTTTCTCATCGATGTCGGCGGAGACGCTGATCGACTGTACCAGGCGATGCTCACCCGTGGGGTGATCGTCCGTTCGATGAGCGCCTATGGTTTTGCCCACGCTATCCGGGTCACCGTCGGTACCGAACAGGAAAACAGCCGATTTCTTGGGGCTCTATCACAAAGCTTAACAGATTTGGGTTATGTCTGAAAATTCGGCGGTCATTACCATTGATGGTCCCTCCGGGGTGGGAAAGTCAACGGTCAGCAGAAAGGTCGCCGCGGCCACCGGTTACCTCTATCTTGACACCGGAGCAATGTACCGTGGGGTCGGCCTGTATCTGGTGCGGGCGGGAGTCGATCTAGCCGACGACCGGGCTCTGTCGTCGGCGCTTGCCGACCTTGATCTCCATCTCACCCCAGCTCCGGATGAGAACCGTGACGTGGGGGTCTTTCTTGGCGGAGAAGACGTCAGTGCAGCGGTGCGAACTCCGGAAATGGCGATGATTGCTTCCCGGGTATCCGCCCTGGCACCGGTAAGAAAAATACTCACGAAGATGCAGCGGGAGTATGGGCGGCTGGGCCGGATTATCGCCGAGGGCCGGGATACCGGTACCGTGGTCTTTCCCGAGGCCGCCTGCAAATTTTTCCTCGATGCTGAACCTCAAGAACGGGCAGCACGACGTGTTGCCCAACTCCACAGCCAGGGGCTTGAGGCTGATTTTACCCAGATCCTGGCGATGACCGTGGAGCGTGACAGGAATGATCGTCAGCGGGCCTTGGCACCTCTCTGCCCCGCAGCAGATGCCCACTGCATAGATACCACCCGGATGACGGTCGAGGAGGTGGTTGACACCATTCTTGAGACGGTACGGGGTGCGGGGCTCCAGAACTGCAAGCCCCGCTGAATGGCGCAGTATTACTGGAGCACGAAATCCGCCCGGCGGTTGAGGCCGTAGGACTGTTCATCCTGGCCGTAAAAAAGTGGCCTCTCCTCGCCGTAGGATACGGTGCGCAGCCGGCGAGCATCGACGCCGATGTTGATCAGGTACTGCATGGTGTTTATCGCTCGCCGCTCGCCAAGGGCAAGGTTGTACTCGTTGGTGCCTCTTTCGTCGCTGTTTCCTTCAATCACCACCATTGCCCCCGGGATGCTGTTGAGATAGGCAGCGTTTCGAAACAGTACCTCGGTCATATCACCACGAATACCCGCCTGGTCGAAATCAAAAAAGACCGGCAGAAGATTGGCGCTGCTGCGTCCGTGAATTTTTTTGTACTCATCGGATTGGTCGTCGGCGTTCAGCCCCCCCCCGGCTGCCATCCCGGCTCCGGTGGTGTCGTCCAGCCGGCCATCAATCGGCAGGGAGTCTTCACTGAAACCACCCTCTGCGAGGGGGTAATTGATATCCTTGCCACCGTCCAGGCCAGCAGAGCCACCCGGGACGGAATCGGGAGGAATCACCGTTTTGGGACTACATCCGGCGCCAAAGAACAGCAGGGTGCACAACAGCAGACTGAGGGGATAGATCAACGTGGTCGTGGTCTTCATAGGTTCTCCTGGATGTGGATAGCTTTGGCGTGGAAAAACTCCCGGACTGATCCTTACTCACCAGCCATGGTTTATTCCCTGGATAATCTTTCACTTTATCTTCTTCATGCGCAAGGTCAAGAACAAATGATCAGGGTTACCCAGCTTCTTTTCTTATTGTTGGAAAATTCTCTGGATGTTAAGCGAAGGGGTATCGGTCCGGCAGGACAGTTTTGAAAAAACCACCAGATAATCCCAGGCGGCGATTGTCCGCGCAACTTGATTGAGGACAAATGTCCCCCTATACCTATATAGCCGCCTGTGCTCGTGGACTGGAAGAGCTGGTCTGCCGGGAAATTGAAAACTTTGGTGGAGAACATGTCGAGAACTCAGGAGGGGTGATCTCCTTTCACGGCAACCTGGAGTGCGGTTACCGTTGCTGTCTCTGGTCACGTTTTGCCTCGAGGATTTTCCTGCAGCTGGCCCAGTTTCCCGTCAGCGATGGAGAATCCCTTTATCAGCAGTGCCGACGACTGCCATGGCCGGAAATATTCAGGGTGCAAACCACCTTTGCGGTGAACTGCACCCTGTCAGGGGTGACCCCGATTGACCACAATCAATTTGCTGCCCTGCGGGTCAAAGACAGTATTGTCGACAGCTGGCGGGAAACCTTCGGTGATCGCCCCACGGTGAGCAAGGGGCGCCCGGGAATCCAGTTCCATCTACATATTGCCGAAAGTCTTGCCACCATCTTTGTTGATCTTTCAGGGGAGAGTCTCCATCGCCGCGGCTACCGTCGCGAAACCGGTACCGCCCCCTTAAAAGAGAGCCTTGCTGCGGCGATTGTCGCGCTTAGCGGTTGGCCGGTCGACCAACCGTTGCCACTGGTCGATCCGCTGTGCGGCAGTGCCACTCTGCTCATTGAGGCGGCGCTGATGTATGCCGATGCTGCACCGGGGCTGGATCGGCCCTATTTTGGCTTTTTCGGCTGGCGCGGCCATGATCCTCTGCTCTGGGAGAGACTTCTCGGTGAGGCGAGACTGCGTCGGGAAAAAGGGCTGGCCCGTGACTGGCCGGTGATCATCGGCCACGATTGTGACCCGGTAGCGGTCAGGGCAGCGCGCCGCAATATCGCTGCAGCAGGTCTTACATCCAAGATAGAGATGAGCCTGGCAGAGGTGGCAACGCTGTTGCCGCCGACGGAAAGAGGGCTGGTGCTCAGTAACCTTCCCTACGGCCAACGCCTGTCCGAAACCGAGGTGGTTGCCCTCCTTTATCGGGCGTTGGGACGCCGGCTACAGCGCCATTTTTCCGGCTGGCAGGTTGGTCTGTTTATCGCCACCCCGCAACTCACCGACTCTTTTTCCCTCCCCTGGCAGCATAAGGTGAAACTGTATAACGGGGCAATTGCCTGCCGACTGCTGCTGACCACGGTCAATCAAGGAGGAGGAGCCGACCCCTTTATCTGGCGGGTTGCCAACCGGAGCGAAGCCGGGGACTGTGGTGAATTTGCCGACCGATTGCGTAAAAATCTTAAAAAAATCCTTCCCTGGGCCGACCGGCACGAGATTTTTTGTTTTCGGATCTATGACCGTGATCTCCCCGATTACAACCTGGGGATTGATATTTATGGTAAGTGGGTTCACGTTCAGGAGTATGCTGCACCGAAAAGCATCGATCCACAACTGGCCGGCCAGCGATTTCAGACGGCGATCAGATCCCTGAAGGAGATTCTCACACTCCGCTCTGAGCGGATTTTTATCAAACGGCGGGAGCGGCAACGCGGGACTCGACAATACGAAAAACTCGGTGATCGCCGGAGGATGTATGAGGTTCGTGAAGGAAACTGTACCTTTCTGGTCAACTTTACCGATTACCTCGATACCGGTCTGTTTCTCGACCACCGCCCCGTTCGAGA
>JAZBOD010000276.1:0-4605 GCA_036350955.1 Desulforhopalus sp.
AATTGATTTTTCTAAGCAGCGGCTCCAACCGTCGCCCAATAAAAACCGATCATTATCCGTTCGTGGCAGGCAACCGCCTGCAGCAGTTCAGAGGTACAAGCGTGGGTGAGAAGGGGCATCGACACGCTTGCTCGCTTCGGAGATGGTCTCGGTCCACCGTGCCCCCAGACGGCCCTGAATTATCAGGATGTCTGATCGGTCTCCAAAATCCAGGGTCATTTCTGTGTGAGAATCTGTGTGAGACTTTTTGTCCAAAATCAGCCAAAGTCGACAAAAATGACCAGCGGGAAGGGCTACCACCAGAAGGGCTGGAAAACCACTCCTGGCATCACTACGGTTGGGAAAAGGGCAGAGGAAATCCTCACAGGCACGTTCACCGGCATCAACCACCATGCCATCAAAGGTGTCACCACCAGAGGTCTGTCGTTGTTGAAAGGCACGTCTATCATCACTATGAGAGCCGAGACGGTTACTCCGATGGGAGCTACAACATCGCTGCTTCTCTGGTAAATCAGGCCTTCGAAATCTCGGTCGCAAGGAGCGGAATTCGCTGAGCCCGATAATAGTCGGAACCAGAACTTGACCACACATACACAGCCGGGGGGGGGTACCGCCCCCCCGGGTACCCATCCGCTCCGGCACCCCACACCCTACCCATCCTATTCCGAGCGCACAATTTTCCGGCATTTCCGGAGGTCCGTGCGCCAGCCGGACCCCTTCACCCGCGGAACCAGACCCAGACGGTGCCGTCCCGGTACTCCCCTTTCAGCCTGTAGAAACCCAAATTAAAAAGCTCAGAAGGGGAGTGAATTTTTTACAATGAGTTGACAGGTAGGGTGTTGATTTCGGATTAAATGGCCTATAGGGCGCTATCCGGGTTTCTGGAGAGGCTCGGCCGAAAAGCGCCACTTCCCGGCCGATGCCCTGGAATTTCGGCTTGACACCGATAAAGGCTGATGGGTAGAGTATTGCTGTATTCACGGTCGATTCCGGCCGGCACTACATGTTGGGCTTACAAACCAGCAGGACACAAATCGGCAAGTGGCGATGAGGACGGGCTCGCAAAGTAAGTTCTTATCACCATCACCTCACCTTTCTTTCGGGTCGTTCACAACTCGCGTGCGGGGCAGAGGGCTGTTGCCAGCCCTATTGGGGGCGCTGGCGGCCTAACTGTCCGGAATGCAGATTGAGCCTAAGCGCCTGGTAATCGGTTACCGGGAGGGGACGGAATGGTATGCGGCCTCAATGGCTTTCTTAATCGCGTCGCGTGTTTTCTGATCTGTTCCCTGGGACTCCAGTAGGCTATCGACGGCGGATATTGCTCCCTTGCCGACGCCCGATATGGCTACATCCGCCGCTTTCTTGCAGATCGTCCGTGACAAGTTGGTTTTCCGGCACAATCCGTAGACCTCGTCCTGAAGCCGTTCTTTCACCAACTTCGCCAAAGATGGTGCCTTTGGTACGCTTGGTACGGGAGTCTTGAGCATCAGCTGCAGACGCTCATTCGGTGTCATCGGTGCATCCGGCAGCTTCGGCAAGAGATCGGCAGCTTTCGGTTGCGTCTGTCGGGGCATACGCGCAGGGAGCGCGAGGATCGTGGCCTTACGGTTGCTCGCGCGTTGCTGTTCCAATGTTCTGGGGTCAGTTGCCGTTTCGGTGAGGTGCGCGCCGATTTCTCCATAGCCCTTACCTGAGGCCGAAAGCATGCCCTGACCGGCGTTTGACACTAGAAGAATCAAGGCGCGGCGGCGCTTTTCAGACAGGACGAGGTTGTAGCTGGAAGACCCTTCGCCCGACGCGTAGCCATTCACCTCGACGGACGGTCGCGAAAGCGTTTGGAGGCGTTTGCGGACGCGTTCGGCGGTGGCGAGATGGGGTCCGGTGAGTAGAAATGTGTCTTTGGCAAAGTATACGACGGCCAACAGACCATCGCCGTCGTCGTAGTACTCGGGTTTCGGAATCTGCTGGAAAAACATCGCCTCGCCTCCTCAGCACCTGCCGCCGACGAATGGGCCGGTATCTGGTCTGGGCCTGTCAGCCCCATGCCACGTGATGGACCCGACGTTGCGCGCGCATGGCGGCACCTCTAAAGAATGCCGCTCTGCGCCGGGTCCTCAGTAGAATCGACGGTGTTGGACGCCACGACCCTCAGGAAAGTATATACCGTGGGGCCGGATTGGCTGTCAATGACGACCGCCCGCCGTCAGTTTCGAGAGGCGATTGCGGATCATGGTTGGTGCTTTAAGTCATAGTTTTGTAAGGAAAAAAGCACGCACCGCTTGAAAGGGAAAGTCACCGACCGTCCGTTGGGTGAAAATGTGAAAATGTGGCAAACGTCTGATGGTCAATCGCAGAGGGCCTCCTTCAATGGCAAGCAAAAGAACCGACATAGATCGTTTATTTCTCTACGATCCCGGCGAATATGTTATGCGCAAACAGGCCGAATACTTCGCTGGCAGGTCAGGAAAGCATGCGAAAGCACCGATCAGAGGTATCAAGGATGTCGTGAATGCTTTGAGTCCTTACAGTCAGCTGAAATGGCTCCATTTCAATACGCATGGAATGCCCGGAAAGATATATTTCGAACGCAGTCCTAACACAATCACGGTTGGCAACCTTCATGCTTTGTGCGAGAGCAATAAAGCGCTAGGGGACAACGCGCGAATACTGTTCCATGGTTGCAATATAGGAGAAAGCGGAGCCGGAAGTGACTTCATCACGGTGTGCGGCCGATATCTATTGAAAGAGCACGGCGGTTTTGTCGGGGCCAGCACCGGCATGATGTTTGCCGGATTCTTTAGCCTATTCGGTTTGAGCGACCAAACGTACAGGTATTGGGGGAAGCTCAGAATCTATCAGTTCGACAAGTTAGGGGATGTAATACGCCAGATCGCAAGATGAATGTGAATGCCTGTGACTCTTCCCGCGCGAACGTCTCGTATGCCTGAGGCGAGATCGACAAGGCTCGGTCCGGTGGCGTGTCGAAGGTCGCGGCGTAGCGACGCTCCTCCAGGTAACGCTCGAAGGCTTCGAGGTAGGGGCAAGAGGGCTCGCTCGGACAAACATCACGAGCGCAGGAGGAGAGTGGCCGCGTGGTGCACATATCGGTCTTCCGAAGGGGTTGGACACTTCCCGCAGGGCGCCTGGCCTAATCAGGGCTCACAAGGTTAGGTAGCAGCGGTGGCGGAATCTGGCAGAGCAGGCGCGGATTACTATGGAAAGATCTGGCGGAATAGCGTGAGCGACAACGAGCGGCATGCGCGTTCCTGTGCGAGCAAGGAGCGTCCGGCCCGCACTGTCAGCGCTGTGGCAGATCGCGCCGAACTTGCCTCAATTGTATGCGCAATGACCAAGTCTTCGGCTGGGCGTTGCAGCACCGCTTGGTCAGTCGTCTGTAGACGCGCGTTGCTGCACCAGGAGCTGAGCGTGTTCGATGACGGCCTTCGGCGGCAGCGGCCAGCGTCCATCCTGGCGCAATGGGTTGATACCAAAGCCTGGCTCATTGGTCGCTGGCGCCAGCGATCCGTCTCGCTATAGCCAGAATAGAGAGCTTTCTCCGGACCCATCTCGTCGATCCACTGCAAAGTCGTCTCGGTAACCACTCGCCGTTCCGGGCCACCCGGTGTCAGAGTATTTTCCGGGTCGAGAAGGCGCATAGCTTCCGAGAGCGCTTCGGATCTTGTTAATGTCCCTTTTGCCATTGGTTGTTATCCTTTCAATCAGCTCCTTTGGGAGTTCCTCCTCCTCGGCTACTTCTTCTCGATCTTCTCGGTCTTGTTCCTCCGCGGGTTCGGGAAGATCCTCACGGTCACGGTCTTTGGAATCGGAACCTCGGTTGACTCCGCCATCAGCTTCTGGATCTCCGGACGGTCTACCAAGGCTTGCAACTGTTCTCTCATAGTTTGCTCCAGCTTTTTGTCCTTGTTCGTAACGCTCATCACCAACCGAGTTGCCGAAGAAGTTTCGGCGGTGCTCCCGGTCGGATTCGTTTTTTCTTCTTTGACTATAGATGGAGAGGAACTTCCTTCTTTCAAATCCCCATTTGCCGGATAATTTATGGCGGAATCTCTGCCAAACTGGTTATCGAAATGAGGAAGGACGGTTAAGGTTTTATCGTTGACTCGGATTGTTGACGGAGACTCAAGGTCAATTGGTTTTATCAGCTCTTCAATTTCGTCAGTTTCCCAAATCGAACTCCAAATACTCTCCGTAGCATCTGTCACCGGTATATAAGGTTCTGGCAAAGCATCTATCAGTTTGTCAAAGGGACCCCTCCACCCAAAAAAATCATCGTACCAATAATAACGGTTCATAAACTCAACGATAAAATCTGATCCAGCACCTATTCCTGGCATCCCGCTATCCCAGCTCATGCGAAACACCACATTCCCTTCCTCCTGCAGTATCGCCTCAAAAATCTCCATGCAGGCCTCAGTATCTAAATCGCTCATGTTTTTTCTCCATTTCCCTGTCCTGGTAAAAGTCACCTTACCACCGGCAAAGCCGGTGGCTTGAAAATGTGAACCGCTCAAAGCGGTCATTGAAAAGATTTTCTGACCACCTACCGGTGGTCACTCATCATCGAATAAACGGAGCTGATCCAAC
>JAZBOD010000277.1:0-4943 GCA_036350955.1 Desulforhopalus sp.
AACCTGACGCATGGCGTCGCGGATCAGCAGTATCAACCCGGATCCGCAGTCCAGATCGCCGCCGTCAAACATGTTGTCGGGGGTAATTGCCGTAACGTCCTGATCCATGGCCGATGGCTCCTCTTGTTTAGTAGCCGACACAGGGCGAGCCGTTGGCCAACCACTCAACCAGGGCAGCACCGCCGGCGGGGGTTGCCCCGGAGATCAAGGTCGATTCATCGATGCCACGTTTTTTCATGCAGGGGGTGCAGACATAGATTTTGCCCCCGGCTTTGATGAATTTTTCCACCAGGTCCTTGAGTGGGGCAAAGGGACCACCTTCGTTGATTTTGGCCATCTCTTCAGGGACCGCACAGTAGACCCCGTCGGAACTGAGGAAAACCATGGTCTCTTTCTCGCTGCCCTGGGCGGCATTGGCAACGACGAATCCCAGGGTGGCTTTGTCGCCGTCGGTTTTGCAGTGGGTGATGCTGACACAAAAGGTTTTCGACATGGTGTTACTCCTTGATCAGTTCGGGTTTGAGGGTGATGAGGTAATAGGGATGCTGCATTGCGGTGAGCTGATTTTTGGTCATCCGGCACCAGGCGGGCAGTTCTACCGGCGCACCGGGGTCCCGGGAAATGACCAGCAAACGCCGGCCGGGCTCCTGATCGCGAATGTAGAGGTAGAGATTGACGATGACCCGGCCGCAGGTCTCTTCGCCGCCGTCAAATTCATCATCAAACTGCCAGGAAGGAACGCCATCGGTCATCGGGGATTGTCTAAGAAATAGGCGGCCTGGGAAAACCGGGCAAATCTCGCACAGCAAAGCAAAAACGACAATCGCCCCTTTGTACCCATAACGCCCTGAAATTACAAACAGGAAACTTCTATTGATAATGGCCTATCGATAGCTAAAGTTGATAACAAGGGGCATGAGACACTTTTCTTGTCCTGGGTGCGCCCCACCTCGCACCGCAAGTAGAGCGGTCAATGCGCGGACACACCGTCTTGATCGGAATTACCTATCCACCACATCGAAATTATAGAAATTCGCTTCTTGCCCAGCCCCTTTTCGCCTGCTACCCTGCCGCAAAATTCTCGCCCTCTCGAGGAAAAATTACCCGACCAAACGGAGCATACCGGCAATGATCCTCCACGCCCTGCGTCTTACCCCCCACCAGGACCTCCTCCTTGAACTGGCCGGATTCGCCCGCAGCCATAAACTGAGTGCCGCCTGCATCGTCACCTGTGTCGGCAGCCTGCGCCGGGCAACCCTGCGCTTCGCCGACCGCGCCGAGGCCTCGGTGTTGGAGGGCAGGTTTGAAATCGTCTCCCTGACCGGGACCTTCGCCGAAGATGGCGGCCACTACCATATCGGCCTGGCCGACGGCGAAGGCAGGGCTTTTGGCGGCCATCTTCTTCCCGGCTGTCTGATTTATACCACTGCGGAAATTGTCCTTGCCGAGCTGCCCGAACTGCGCTTTCTGCGCCAGCCGGACCCGGCAACCGGCTACGATGAACTGGCGATAATCCCCAACCCCAAAGGAGTGATGCGATGAGCTTGGCTGAACAGTTGAAAAAGGATTTCAGTACAGTCACCCTGACCCTGATCCCAGTGGCCATTGTCCTGAATATGGTGATCGGCCAGCTGGCCTCGGCGGTGAAGCTGCCGGTCTTTCTCGACTCGATCGGCACCATCCTCGTCGCGATTTTGGCCGGGCCCTGGGCGGGACTGCTCACCGGAGTCATGACCAATCTGATCTGGGGGTTGATTTCCAGCCCGGTGGCTGCCGCCTTTGCCCCGGTGGCCGGGGTAATCGGCCTGGTCGCCGGACTCTGTGCCCGGGCGGGATTGTTCAATGCCTGGTGGAAGGCGATCATCGCCGGGGCGTTGATCGGGATCGCTGCCTCGTTTACGGCAGTGCCGATCCGGGTCTACATGTTTGGCGGCATCACCGGCAGCGGCGCGGACTTCATTACCGCCTACCTGCTGAAAACCGGCAGCGACCTGTTTGGCGCAGTGATCATCACGGTAATGTCCGCCAACGTTCCGGATAAAATTGCCTCGGCCCTGCTGGCCTGGGGGATTGTCCGGGCCCTGCCGGAGCGTTTTCGCTTCCGTTTTCCCCGGGCCGAAAAGATTGCCATCGCCAGTCGCTGAAACAACTTTTACCTCGACCGGGCCATCTCGCGGGTGGCCCGGGTCGTCTCCCGATCAATCATGCCCCGCCACCCCTCCTTAGCCCTTGCTGGCAAAGGCATAGCCTTCCGCCTCAATCCGGTGACGAAACTGACTCTGGTCGGCTGCGCCCTGCTCCTCGCATTTCTCATCCCCGGCTGGTGGCCACCCTGGCTGCTGTTTACCGCCCTGGCAGGTTTTGCCCAGATCAACCGTCTGCTGACCGCATTGGCAAAAAAGCTGCTGAAGATCATCCTCCCCCTGGCCTTTTTTCTCTTTTTTATCCACGGCCTGTTCTACCATCAGGCTTCAGCGCCACTTACCCTTGCCGGAGTCGATCTCTCCCGTGAGGGCCTGTTGTTTGCCCTGCAGATGACCGGGAGAATCTCTGCGGCTCTCGCGGCATCCCTGCTTTTTGTCTTGACCACCCCCACCGCAGATCTGATGCTTGCCCTCTCCCAGCGTGGAACTCCAGCGGCAATCACCTATATCATCGGCGCCACCCTGCAACTCATCCCGCAACTGCAGGCCAGGGCGGCGGCAATCGGCGACGCCCAACGCGCCCGGGGGATGGAAACCGATGGATCTCTTCTCCGCCGCATCCGGGCGCTGCTGCCGCTGGTCCTCCCCCTGGTACTCGGCTCCTTGGTTGATGTAGAGGAACGAGCCATAGCCCTTGAAGCCCGGGCCTTTCGGGTCAAGGGGCCAAAGAGTTCCCTGCATGAACTGCCTGATCCCCAGAGCGAACGACTCCTCTGCCGGCTTGCCTTGATCTTGACTCTCGCGACAATCGTCGTCGTGTGGTGGGGTTGAGGATGTCCCCGTCGGCACCTCCTCTAGATGCCCATCCCCATCCGGCAATCGAGGTCGTTGACCTCCACTTTGCCTATCCGCATTCACCCACTGCGGCCCTCGAAGGCATCTCGCTGAGCGTGGCAAAAGGCTCTTTTATCGCAGTGCTCGGGGCCAACAGCAGCGGCAAATCAACCCTGTGTCATGCTCTCACCGGTTTTATCCCCCACTTTTATCGGGGTGATTTTGCCGGACGGGTACGAATCGGCGGACTAGATACCACCACGAGGTCATTAGATGAATTGGTGCAGGTGGCCAGTCTGGTTTTCCAGAATCCACTCAATCAGATTTCCGGGGCAAAATTTACGGTCCGTGAAGAGATTGCCTTCGGCCTGGAAAACCTTGGTGTACCGAGAGCAGAAATGACCAGGCGCATTACTGAGGTGATGGATCTGGTCGGGATAACCGACCTCGCCGACCGCTCCCCTTTTGCCCTCTCCGGTGGTCAGCAGCAACTGCTCGCCCTGGCGGCAATGCTGGTCTTGAGACCGCAGATCTTCGTCCTCGACGAAGCCACTTCCGCCCTCGATTCGGCCGGCAGTCGCCGGATCTTCTCCCTGCTCCACCAACTGAGTCGAACCGGGATGACCGTGGTCCTCGCCGAGCGCAAACTCGAGGAGATTGCCGTTCATTGCGATCGGGTCCTGGTCCTCGATCAGGGCCGGATCATTCTCGATGGACCTCCACGGCAGGTACTGGCATCTCCCCGGCTGGAGCAGTGTCATGTTGGGCGGACCCGCTACAGCCGGGTGGCGGAAAGGGCGCTGACCTTCGGCGGCTGGCCGGTGGATCGGTCCCTGCCGGTGGGGTTCCAGGAGGCGGTTGCCGGATTTCTGCACCTCGGTTCGAAAAGATGATGGTCGATATTGCAATCACCGGACTCAGTTTTTCCTACCAGGCCGGACCACCGGTCCTGCAAGGCGTCAACCTCCAGGTTGCCCCAGGAGAGCGGCTGGCGCTGATCGGCGGTAACGGCTGCGGCAAAACCACCCTGGTCCGGCACCTCAACGGACTGCTCCGCCCCAGTCACGGAAAGGTGCGCATCGGTGACTGGGCTACTGATCGCTGCACTACCGCCCGTCTGGCCCAGCGGGTCGGCTTCGTCTTTCAAAATCCTGACGAGCAGCTCTGTCGGCGCCGGGTCAGAGACGAAGTGGCCTTTGGCGCCATCAACCTCGGCTATCCAGCCGACCAGATCGCCCAACTCACCAGCCAGGCTTTGGCCTGGTGGGAATTGAACGGCAAGGTCGACACCAATCCCCACGACCTGTCCCTCGCCTGGCGCCGCCGTCTGGCGATTGCCTCGGTAATGGCCATGGACACCCCAGTGATCGTCCTCGATGAACCGACGGTCAACCAGGACCTGTGGTTCCACACCCGGCTGGTCGAACTCTTTGCCGCCTGGCAACTGGCCGGCAAGGTGGTCATCGTCATCTGTCACGATCTCGATTTTGTCGCAGAACAGTTTGGCCGGGTGGTTCTCCTCAGCCAGGGACAGATTGCCGCAGATGGCTCCCCTTCCCAGGTTTTCCAGGAGGAGCAGGCGATGAGTCAGGCCGGTCTCGAAGCACCGCAACTCTTTCGGCTCAGTCGTGAACTCGGCTGGGCAGAGAAAATCTGTACCCCGGAAACATTTCTTGCGGCACTCAAAATGTATCACCGAAAGTAAACCGGCGGTTTGCCATCATCGCACTCCTGCCTGAGAATTTTTGCTATTGGTTGCCGCCCATCAATCGGGATCACCTGTTTTACAAATTGCGTATTTTATGTCATTAACCTCGCCATGCTGTGCCAATGTGGCGGTTAGGTTAACCGTGCAGCACATCCGGCCGGCCGTGGCCGTCGACCTCGGCTGGTTGCAACCAATCTCTGTCAATGGAGGGAAAAAGATGTTCAGAAAAGTTTTGCTCTGCCTTATGGCGCTGCTGT
>JAZBOD010000278.1:0-2948 GCA_036350955.1 Desulforhopalus sp.
CCTGTCCCTGGTGGTGGCGTCGGTGATTATTTCTCTGGCCATTGGCATCCCATTGGGTATCGCCATGGCGTCGAGCGACCGGATCGAGACAATTATGAAGCCATTGCTCGACGGCATGCAGACCATGCCAAGCTTTGTCTACTTGATCCCCGCCCTGATGCTTTTTGGTCTCGGCAAGGTGCCGGCGCTGTTCGCCACGATCATCTACGCTGTGCCGCCGGTAATCAGGCTGACCAATGTTGGAATCCGCGAAGTATCCGAGAGCGTTATCGAGGCGGCCCATGCCTTTGGCTCGAGCTACTGGCAGATCCTCTTCAAGGTACAGCTCCCCCTGGCCAGGCCGACCATCATGGTCGGTATCAACCAAACCACGATGATGGCCCTGGCGATGGTGGTCATCGCTTCAATGATCGGCGCCAAAGGCCTCGGTCTTGAGGTGCTGCTGGCGATCAACCGGATTGAGATAGGCCGAGGTTTTGAAGCAGGTCTCTGTATCGTCTTCATGGCGATTATCATCGATCGCATCACCTTTGCCATGGCCAGTAAAAAGCAGGGCAGGTAGTTCGGTCAACAGGTTTCACCAACAACACATCACAAGAAAAAGGAGGAGCTATGAAAACCATCAAACGGGTTGTTCTGGTAGCGGTATTGATTGCCATAGGTATTGGCGCCGGCGGCAGTTTTTCCGCTGCGCTGGCTAAGAAGACCATTGTTTTCGCCGATTTTGGCTGGGACAGCGCCCAGGTCCACAATCGCATCGCCGCCTTTATCATCGAAAAGGGCCTGGGCTATCCGGTCAACTACGTCCAGGGTGAGACAATCATGCTCAATACTGCCCTGATCCAGGCGAAAGGTGCCGAGGCACCAAATGTCAATATGGAGACCTGGACGGAAAACTGGCAGGAACTCTACGATGAGGGGCTGGCCAAAGGGCAGGATCCGGGGTCCGACGAAGGGTTTGTCCTCATCGGTGCAAACTTCCCGAACAGTGTTCAAGGGTGGTACGTGCCCCGCTATGTGGTCGAAGGCGATGAACAGCGTGGCATCAAGCCCATGGCTCCAGGTCTGAAGTCGGTAGCCGACCTGCCCCAGTACTGGGAGCTGTTCAAAGACCCTGAAGATCCAGCCAAGGGCCTGTTCCACAGCTGTATTCCCGGCTGGTCCTGTGCTCTGGTCAACGAAAAGAAATTTGCGACATACGGTATCAAGGAGAACTACAACATCATGCAACCCGGTTCCGGTCCAGCTCTTGCCGCATCGATGGAGACGGCCTACAAACGCGGCAAGCCCTGGCTCGGCTACTACTGGGCACCGACCTGGGTGCTGGGCAAGCTCGACATGTATCAGCTTGAGGAACCGGAGTTCGATCAAAAGATCTGGGACACCACCCAGGGGTGTGCCTATCCTCCGGTGAAGTGCGACATCATCGTCCACAAAAATCTGCCCCAAGAGGCCCCTGAGGTAGTGGCGTTGCTGAAAAACTACAAAACGACGCTTGACATCAACAACAAGTTTCTTGCCTTCATGCAGGACAACAAAGCCGATACTACCGCGGCGGCGATGTGGTTTTTGGAGAACTACGAGGAGCTTTGGACCGGCTGGGTGGACGCTGACATTGCCGCCAAGGTGAAAGCGGCAATGTAACCGGTGCTCCTGGTTTTACCGGTTGTCGATCGCCGAGGGGTGGAAACGGGGTAGTGCTGTTTCCACCCGTTTTTTTAAGAAACCTGTCAGGTGGTGGAGCAGGCCGGCAATGATGATTGTCGAGTGGTCGTCAAGCCGCTGTCGAGCTAAAAGGGTGGCCAGAGGATCGGCAGGAGCCATACCGATACCAACAACGCCAGCAAGGTAATCGGAACACCGACCTTCATATAGTCGACGAAGCGATAGCCGCCCGGGCCCATGACCAGCAGATGGGCCGGATGGGACAGAGGACTGGCAAAACTGGCTGAGGCGGAAATGGCTACCGTCATCATCAGCAGGTGGGGGGATAGCCCGAGGGTCGCGGCGGTGCTCAGTGCCACCGGGGCCATCAGCACGACCAGGGCGGCCGTCGGGATGATCTGGGTCCCGAGTACGGTCACGGTGAACAGGGCGGCAATCACCCAGCGCGGGCCGAGATCACCGACTGCGGTGATCAGGGCTGCTGCCCCCAGCTGTGCCGCTCCGCTATTTTCGATTGCCGCCCCCAGAGGCAGCATGCCGGCGATAAGAAAAACGACCTTCCACTCAATGGCCCGGTAGGCCTCTTCCATACTCAGGCATCTGCCGAGGATCATCAGCGCTGCTCCGGTCAGGGCGGCAATCGATATCGGCACGAGACCAAGAATGGCACTGGCAATCACCGCAACCATGATAACCACTGCGATACTGGCCTTTTCCAGGCGCGGGGCACTTGCCGCCGCGGCGTCCAGGACCAGAAAATCAGGGTCACGGGAGAGTTTTTCAAAGCTCTGCCGTTGTCCATAGACCAGCAGAGCGTCCCCGAACTGGAGCGGCATATCCTGAAGCTCTGAGCGAAAGGCCTGACCTTTGCGCCAGATCGCCAGCACATTGATGCCATATCGCTCACGGAAGAGCAGGTCCGCCAGGGTTTTCCGGCGAGGGTGGTTCGCGGTGAGAGCAGAACCTCGGTTGCCCCGATCTGCTGCGATTCCAGTTCTGCGACCAGGCTGGGCGACTGCTGAGTCGTGGATAATTCCTGAAGTCCTTCAAGGATCTCGAGATCACGGCGAGATCCCTGGAGGATGAGGATATCGTCGGCCTCGACCTTTTCCTGGGGCAGGGGGAGTATCTGCAAGGTATTACCACGGAGAAGGCCAACCACCGTCAGACCGAAAACATTGCCGAGCCTGCTTTCTACCAGATCGTGATCGGCAAGGACCGAGCCCGCCGGAACACCTAAAGGCAAAAGTTCCAGCTGATCACCGGCATGGCTTTTCCTGGTC
>JAZBOD010000279.1:0-7263 GCA_036350955.1 Desulforhopalus sp.
ATCGGCGTCGCCACCACCTGCCTTACCGAGACCATCGGCGACAACCTGCCAATGCTGCTCGCCGAATATGTCAAAGAGTATGGCGGCCCGGACTCCCCACGGCTGATCCAGGTCTCGACGCCAAGCTACTCCGGTACCCATATGGAGGGCTTTCATGCCGCGGTGCGGGCAACGGTGATGGCGCTGGCTGATACCCGCCCGGCGAATCAAACCATCAATCTGCTTCCCGGCTTTGTCTCCCCGGCGGACATCCGCTACCTCCGTGGGGTCTGCGACGACTTTGGCCTTGCCGCGACGATCCTCCCGGATATCTCCGACACCCTTGATGGCCCGGCTCAAGACGACTACCCATTGATCCCCGCGGGAGGAACGCCTCTCGCGGCAATTGCCGCAATGGGCGGAGCCAGAGCAACGGTGGAACTCGGCGCGACACTGCCGGCAGACACCGCCGGCAGCTGGCTGGAGAAATCCCATGGTACCCCACTCCACCGTATAGGTCTGCCCCTGGGCATCCGTGCCACCGACCGGTTCTTTGCCCTGCTCGGTGAACTTTCCGGGCAGGAAATACCCGCGCAGCACCTGGCTACCCGGGGTCGTCTGGTCGACGCAATGGTCGACGGCCACAAGTACATCTTCGGCAAACGGGCGGTGGTCTACGGTGAAGAGGATCTGGTAGTGGGGCTCACCTCTTTTCTCGCGGAAATCGGGATCATCCCGGTGCTCTGTGCCTCCGGTGGAAAAAGTGGCCGGATGGGCGAAGCAATCGCCGCCACCCTTGAGGGGCTGAGCGAGGACCTGCCGGAGGTCCATGAGGATGTCGACTTCTTTGATATCGAAAACCTCGCCGCAGAACTGGGTGTCGACCTGGTGGTCGGCCACTCCAAAGGCTACACCTTTGCCCGCCGTGAAGGCCTGCCGCTGATCCGGGTCGGCTTTCCGATCCACGACCGGATCGGTGGCCAGCGGATTCTTCACCTCGGCTACCACGGAGCCCAGGCGCTGTTTGATCTGATCACCAACACCTGTATCGAAAAGCAGCAGAACGACTCCCCTGTCGGCTACAGCTACATGTAAGGACACAACTCTTAGAGAGGACTCCATGTCACCAACCAGCCATCTCGATTTTCGCGAACACCCCTGTTTCAACCCAGACGCCAAGGGAAAATTCGGTCGAGTCCACCTGCCAGTCGCCCCGAAATGCAATATCAAATGCAATTTCTGCGACCGCCGCTACGACTGCGTCAACGAGTCGCGTCCGGGGGTGACCAGCAACATTCTCTCCCCGGCCCAGGCGGCGGTCTACCTGGGGCGGGTCCTCGAAAAGGAACCACGCATCCGGGTGGCGGGAATCGCTGGCCCGGGAGACCCCTTTGCCAACGCGGCAGAAACCCTTGCCACCCTGCGGGCGATCCGCGAAAACCACCCGCAGATGCTGCTCTGTGTCTCCTCCAACGGCATGGCCATCGCCCCCCATGTGCCAAAGCTGGCCGAGCTGGCGGTCTCCCACGTGACGATTACCGTCTGTGCCGTCGACCCGGCAATAGGGCAGCACATCTACGCCTGGGTTGAAGACGGCAAGGTGGTCTACCGTGGGCTGGCCGCGGCCCGTCTGCTCCTCTCCCGCCAGCTTGAGGCGATCCGCCTGCTTAAAGCCCACCAGATCACCGTCAAGGTCAACTGCATCGTTATCCCCGGGATCAACGACCAGCATGTCGAAGAGGTTGCCCGAACCATGCAGGCCCTTGGGGTCGACCTGCTCAACTGCATGGCGATGTTTCCCAACGCAGGCACCGCCTTTGCCGCCATCCCCCAGCCGGAAAAGGCGTTGATGAAACAGATCCAGGCCAGAGCCGAACAGTACCTGCCGCAAATGCGCCACTGCACCCGCTGCCGGGCCGATGCCGTCGGCCTCCTCGGCGATGACCGCAGCGCCGAGTTCCGCAGCTGCCTGAGCTCCTGCGCCACCCTGCCCAAACCGGACGGCGACAGGCCCTACGTCGCCGTAGCCAGCGAGGAGGGGATCCTGATCAACCAGCACCTCGGTGAAGCAGGCAGTTTTTCGATCTGGGAACGCCATGGCGAAGGCTTTCGTCAACGAGAAGATCGGCCAGCCCCGGCCAGTGGCGGCGGAATCCGCCGCTGGCACCAGCTCGCCCGGCTGCTGGGCGACTGCCGGGCGGTACTGGTCTCCGGGGTGGGCGAAACCCCTGAGGAGATTCTCAGCACATCGGGACTGAAGGTGGTCACCGCCGCCGGTTTTATCGATGATGGCCTGCTCGCAGTCTATGAGAATCGCAGCATCGCCCCACTCAAAGGACGCCGAAGTCCCTGCGCCACCGGCAGTTGCAGCGGCTCCGGCGGCGGATGCGGCTAGATATTCAAAGTTTTATCAGGTGCTCTTTCTTGAACTATAGCCAGGAGAGCACCAACGCCAGCCAGGGAACAACCACCAGCAGCAGTCCGGTGGTCACCAGCCAGCACGTGTTGGCCAAATCGAGATCGAGGTCATAGATCGAGGTGGCAACCAGGGCGGCGAAGGCCACCGGCATCGACGCAGCAATGAGAACCACCTTCAGCGGCAGGCCATTGTCCATCTCGCCAAAGCCAAGCCACCAGGCAAGAGAGACGGCGACCAGGGGGAGCAGGAGGAATTTGATTCCGGCTATGGCCAGGGCCTCACGGAGGTTGGCCCGGATGCCGACAAGACGCATGCCAAGACCGATAGAGAGCAGCAGGACAAAGGTCCCGGCCGGAACCAGAAAGGCGTTGATCGTTTCAAAAACCACCGGCCGGGGCAGTCCGGAAAGGTTCAACGCCATACCGCTGAGCAGGGCAAGCAGCGCGGCGACAATAAAGGGATCACGCCACCATCCGGCAGTCCTTCCCCCTCCGCCTCCGCCCTCCTGCTGCACTGAGCATCTCCGGGCAATCGGAAAACCGACGGTATAGTAGCTCACCTCTTCGAAGATCTTATAGATGGCGATCAGCGCAAACCCGGCCTCGCCAAGAAATACAAAACTGATCAGCGCGCCGATAGAGCCAAGATTGGTAAAGGAGCCGCAGCAGTATAAAGCTCCCCGGCGCCGCGCATCCTGGCCGCTGGCCAGGGCGAACAGCCAGGCCAGGCCACCGCCAAGGAGCAGGATGAAGGCACCGAGCAAGGGCAGCAGAATCAGCCGGGGATCGTCAAAGGAGACCACCCAGACCGCGGCGGCAAAGGATATCGGCATGGCAAAAAGCAGGCCGATCTTCTGCAGCTTCTTACGCAACGCAGGCAGGTTGTCGGCCCTGCCCTGCCGGCATAGGCGCTGCTGCCAGAACCAGCCGAGGACCAGTCCGGCGAGGATCAGGCAGAGGGAAAAGAGCAACCTGGTCATGCTCTTTTCCCTCTGGTGCATGCCGGCCAGGAGTGATCACCCCTCTGGAGAGGGAATTTCACCGGCCGATCAGGCCCGGCCAAATTCATTTTCAATTGCCTCAAGTACCTCCTCGGACATCTTGTAGCTGTGCTCCTCCCCCGGAAAAACACCGCTGATCACTTCATCCCGGTACTGCCGGAAGGTATCGAGCATCAGGGTGCCGACATCCTGGTAGCGCTTGGCAAATGAAGGGGTAAATTTGTCGTAGAGGCCCAGGACATCTGGAGTGACCAGCAACTGCCCGGAACAGCCGGGGCCGCCGCCGATGGAGATGGTCGGCACCCGCAGCTTGCCGGTGACGTAGCGGGAGAGTGCCGCCGGTACCGCCTCGAAAATGATGGCAAAGACCCCCGCCTCCTGGAGGGCCAGGGCCTCGGAGACCACCTTCCGGGCGGTGGCGATATCCTTACCCTGCACTTTCAGGCCGCCGAGGGCACCGACCGCCTGAGGATGGAGACCGACATGGCCGACCACGGCGATGCCCATTTCCACCACCGCCCTGGTCTTAGCAATATGGTTGTGGGTGGCTTCAAACTTCACTCCGTCAACTTTGGCCTCGGTGACGAACCGCGCGGCGTTGCGCATGGTCTCCTCAACCCCGTACTGAAAAGAGCCAAAGGGCATGTCGGCGATAACCATGGTCCGGTCACAGGCGCGGGCCACCGAACCGCAGTGGAGCAGCATCATTTCCATGGTTGCGGTGAGGGTATTGGGATGCCCGTGCACCACCATGGCACAGGAATCACCGACCAGGATCATGTCGATCCCGGCATCATTGACCTTTTTCGCAGTCGGATAGTCATAGGCGGTGAGCATGGTGATCGGTTGCTGGTCATCGCGCATCTTCTGGATGGATTTCACGGTATGTTTCACGATACATCTCCTGAGGTTATGGCTGAAGTTATGATAGTGGTTGGTTTACCCGGCAGAGCATATGCCTCAACTCCGCCAGGGCATCATCGGCACCGACATTGCCAGGAAAGACAATGTAGGGCATCCCGGAGTACCTGGTTTCCGGACCGAGCTGCCATACCGGCACACCCGGCAGGGCCTGACCAAGAACCAGCGCCCGCAGCACCCCCAGCCCGCGGGTGGCGATATCGCTGGAGGTGATCCCGCCTTTGGCCACCAGATAGCGGGGCTGGGCGGTGAGACTGCGGACAATGGCGACCAGACTGTCGCTTACCAGGCCACCGATCGCCAGACTGGCGGCGGCATCTTCACCGGTGACCAGCCGCCGGCTGGTGTAGAGGACGCAATCGCGTCCCTGGCGCAGCGCACCGTTCAGCTGACGGGCTGCCGAGCCGATCTCCCGGAGCCGGTCACCGTCTGCCAGAAGGTTCTCTACCCCGATCTCAATCGCCTCGATCCCCGGCAGGCAAAGGAGATTGTCCAGCTGTCGGCCGGTTTTCGCCACATAGGAACCGACAATGAACAGCCCGCCGTTTGGCGTCCCCACCGTCAATTTATCCGGGGGCAGCAGGGGGAAATGGTGACCCTGGCCAAGCCTGGTGCGGACAAAGGAGGCGGCGGTGCGGTATACAAAACGCCGGCCCGCTTTTTCAAGAGGCAAAAGTGCTGCAACCAGGACCTGCAGATCCCGATAGCTGGCGGCATTAACCACACAGATAGCGCGCGAAGGAACCTCACCGAGCAGGGCTGCCACCCGTTTCGGCCCACCCCGCCGCAGATCACTCAGGGAAATAACCTTCACCTCCTCGGCTCTCACCCGGCCGGCAGTCTTTTCCTCTACCCACTGGCGCAACTCCGAGGAGTGAAAGCCAAAAACCGCATCCCCGGCAAAAGGGGTCTGGGCGGCGGGGATCAGGTGGTCACCATCCTGAACATAGTGGACATTGTCGATGGTAAATCTTCCCCCCTCCAGGAAGAAGGGGATCAGCAGCCTGGGTGCGTCTTCCTGGCCAAGGCTAGCGGCCAGGGCATCGACTTCGCCCGGGAAATGGCCGCGAAGGGTTGAGTCGCTGCGGCTGATCACCACCGGACTGACTCCGGCAGCGGCTGCGGCTGCCTGCAGGTTGCAACCGATTTCCCGGGCCAGTTCGGCGGCGGCATCGCCGGTGAGGCTGCGGCTGTTGGTGAGGATAAAAAACCCCGGATACTCCCCCTGCAGTTCCCGCCGCAGGGCCGACTCGCTCCAGGTGGTCAGTACCGGAATGTCGCGCACCGTCTGGGTACCGGTCGGGTCATCATCGAGCACCACCACTTTGTCACTGCCCGCACTGTTCTCCCGGACAATGACCGGGAGCAGATCCTCTGGCCACTCCGGCGGCAGTGAGGCAAGAAGGGTGGTACAATTGACTGGTGACTCTTTCATTGCCAGCCTCACCGCAAGGCAAAGATCTGCTCTTCAATGAATTTCCAGGTCTGCAGATAATCGCCCTGCCGCATCAGCTGTTCCAGCCTGGAGGTATCAATCTCATCGAAACGGTTCCAGATCTTGTTGGTCAGCCGGCTGTTGGCGGCAAAGGTGCCGCGAACATCCCAGCGGGTCGGCGAAGTATCGGAAGTAAAAAAATCGTCATAGCGGTATTTGCGTAGGTAATAGAGAAATTCGACATAGTCGAGATAGTGTTTGGTGCCGCAGAAGTAGTCCCAGTCCCAACGGCCGTCGTTATCATTGATATGGATATAATAACGGTAAGGACTTGCCTCAAGCAGGGCCACCGCCTCCGCCGGATTTTCGTTGCCGTACATCGAGTGACCGAAGTCGAGGGTAACCCCCATCCCGGCCACCTTGATATCGTTGAGCAGACAGAGGGCCTTGGCCGCGGTATCGATAAAGCAGCGCCCTCTGGTTTCACTTGGCTTGTATTCGATATAGAGGGGAATCTCAGGACGGTAGTCGCCGGCGTCGCCAATGGTTTCAGCAAGGTTTTTCCAGGCGGCGGCATAGTCGTATTGAAAGGCGAATTCATAGCCGTCGCCCAGGGGGCAGCAGGTGACCTTGTCGGCGCCGACACCTGCGGCAAAATCCTTGGAATCCTTTATAAGCTGGACCGCTTTGGCCCGGACTGCCGGGTCGGTGGCGGTCAGCCCACCGTTGCGAAATTCCGGTTCAGCCTTGACATTGACATTGACCGCGGCAACGGCGAGATTGTGCCGCTGGAGGGCCTCTCTGGTCTGGTGCACATCGCGCACTTCATAGGGGTAGACGATTTCCACCCCGGAATAGCCGGGGATCTCGGTCATCATCTGGAACTTTTCCTCCAGGCTGAGGGGCAGGTTGTATTCGTGGAACCGGTCGGTGGTCTTTGCCAGAAAGCCGGTAATGATTGCCAGTTTTACCATGGGGCGTATCTCCCGTTACATTTCAGACCAGCAGCGACGTACTGTGCTCAGCGCGGCCCAGAAAAGATTTTTGATTTCAGCCGTGTCAGCCCCTTTTTGTACCAGGAAAACTGACTGCACACGGTCCAGAGGATAATTATAAAGAGAATCAGCGATACCGGCCGTTCAAAGACCGGCATGAAACTACCCTGGGAGACCATCAGGGCCCGGCGCAGGTTCTCATCGGCCATCGGACCGAGGATCACCCCGATCACCAGAGGAGCGATGGGAAAACCCATCTTGCCGAGGAAATAGCAGATGATTCCCACCGGCAGCATCAGATAGAGATTGAAAATGCTCAGGCCAAGTGAGTAGGAACCGATAATGCACAACAGGGCGATTATCGGCATCAACAGGGCGGTTGGGACGTAGAGGATTTTCACCACCTGCCTGGCCAGCACCATTCCAGTGCACCACATCGCCAGCGAGGCGAGGAGTAAAATCGCGGAGACCTCCAGGATAAAGGTCGGATGTTCAAAACTGATCATCGGCCCGG
>JAZBOD010000280.1:0-4013 GCA_036350955.1 Desulforhopalus sp.
CAATGGCAGGGTTACCGTGCCAAAAGTGCGGCGAGAATGGCAGCTGAGGTCTTCACCCTGGCCGCCCGGCACCAGTCCCTCCAGTTCACCTTTACCGATAACGCCCTGCCTCCCAAAGAGGCCGAAAAATTCTTCAGGGAAATGGCGACAAGCGAGATGGATCTTGATTTTTTCGCCGAACTTCGGGCAATTACACTCCCCCAAAGGTTGCGCGGGTATCGCAATGGCGGCCTGCATACCGTGCAGGTAGGCATTGAGGCCCTCTCGAACTCTCTGCTGAAAAAAATGGGCAAGGGCCAAACGGTGATGCAGTGTGTCGCCATGATAAAAATGTGCAGTGAAATCGGCATCGATCTTGAGGGTAATCTCCTCACTGATTTCCCCGGTACCTCCGAGAAAGAGATCGAAACGACCCTGACCAACCTCGATTTCCTCCTGCCTTTCAAACCACTCCAGACCGCCTCCTTTTTCCTCGGCCTTGGCTCACCAATCCACTGCCGCCCTGGGGATTTCGCGATCAATGCCGTGCTCCCGCACCGGAAAAACCGCCAGCTCTTGCCGGCGAACCTGCTCAGCTCCCTGACCCTGCTGATCAACGGCTACCGCGGGGACCGTTGCCGGCAGCAAAAGCTCTGGCAGCCGGTTCGGGCCAAGGTAGAGGGCTGGGAGCGGTTTCATTACCTGCGCCGGGGCAGCCGACACTCCCCACTCCACTTTCAGGATGGCCGGGACTTTCTCCTTATCCGTCAGGAACTGCCTGAGGGGTCACCACTCCGGCACCGCCTCCGCGGAGCCTCCCGGGCCATCTACCTCTACTGCCACCGTCCGCGACGGATCGACGCTATTCTGCGCCATTGCCCAGGTGTCTCAGAACGGGCTCTCCGCGATTTTCTGGCGATGATGCACGAGAAACGGCTGATGTTTGTTGAAAATGACCTGGCCCTGGCCCTGGCTGTCCGGCGTTTTTGCTTCAGGTAGCCTGGCTTCTGGTACTCTTGGTTTCTCGAGACGGCCCGGGTCTTCCCTCTGGCGGCGCTCTTTTCTGCGGCAGAGGAAAAGACCTTGCCGTTCCGCCGTTTTTGGATTTTATATGACACAGCTCAACCTAGATCAGACGAAATCCGCCTGGTCATAACCTTCAACTGCAGAATACCTAGAGAACGCCATGACAGACACCAATGGTGACAGCTTTGCAGAGCTGTTCAACAGCCAGGAGAAACGGACACTCAAAAGACTTGAGCCAGGGCAGAAGGTGCGGGCAATCATTGTCGGAATCGGCGATGAAACCACCTTTCTCGATGTCGGCGGGAAAAGCGAAGGGGTCCTCAACAGCTCGGAAATCCGCGATGCCGAGGGCAACTTCACCAGGCAGATCGGTGATCCCCTTGAGGTCTACTATTTAAAGAGTAGAACCGGCGAACAGCTCTTTACGACCAGCATCGGTTCCGGCGGGGGCAACGCCCATCTTGAGGAGGCCTGGCGCAGTGCCATTCCGGTGGAGGGCTTGGTAAAGGCGGAAATCAAAGGGGGGTTTGAAATCACCCTCGGGGGAAGTGTCCGGGCCTTCTGCCCTTTTTCCCAGATGGGCCTTCGCCGGGTTGAGAATGCCGCCGGAGAGTACCTTGAGCAAAAAATGCAGTTTCTGATCACCCGTTATGACGAAAATGGCCGCAACATCGTGGTCAGTGCCCGGGCTATCCAGGAACGGGAACGTGCCGAACAGCGTGAACACCTGGTGGAAAGCCTCCAGGAGGGACAGACCGTCGAAGGGGTGATCAGTTCAATCCGCGACTTCGGCGCCTTTGTCGATCTCGGCGGCGTCGACGGCCTCATCCCTATTTCCGAGATCGGCTGGAGCAGGGTGGAAAAGGTCTCTGAGTATTTCACCGTCGGCCAGAAGGTGCAGGCGGTGATCAAAAAGCTCGATTGGGAAAAGGACCGGATCTCCCTCAGCTATAAAGAGACCCAAACCGACCCCTGGCAGGAGGCGGCAAGCACATTTCAGGAGGGGACAACCCATCCCGGCACGGTCGCCCGTCTGGCCCAGTTTGGTGCCTTTGTCACCCTTGCCCCAGGAGTCGACGGATTGATCCACATCTCCAAACTCGGGGCCGGGCGGCGGCTTAACCACCCCCGGGAGGTCCTCGAAGAGGGGCAGAATATCGAGGTGAAAATCGACAAGATCGATCTTGCCGAAAAACGGATCAGCCTCCTTCCCGCCGACTATGTCTCAGAACAGAGCCAAGAGGCCGAAGAGCGGGAAGAGTACTCCTCCTATATGAAGTCGGGCCTCAAAGCGCCAGCCGGGGAGGAAGTCGGCAGCCTCGGCGCCCTGCTCAAGGCCAAACTTGGTGAGCGGAAAAACAAATAGCCCCTGGTAAAAAAATTAACCAGACAAGATGCGCCAGACGAGGCTTGAGACTGCCCCAGTTTTCCCGACGGCAACGGACGAAGAGAAGCGGCAACCATGACCTTTTTTCCCCCTCGATCTCGACGGTACTGGTTGGTTTCCCTGTTTTTTCTGCTCCTTTTTGTACTTGTCGCCGGCCTCTACATACTTCGGGACAACCTGCTCGATGCCCGTCAATTCAAGCGCCATGCCGAGATTATCGCCAAAGATATCTGGGCACTGAACGAAACCGGGGTCCTGACCTATCTGCAACTGGTCCTGACCACCAGCCATTGCCGGGAACTGACCGTAGCGATCCCCGGCAACGACACCTTCCTTCACCTGCACGGCCCCCCCCTTTCCGGGTTGTCAAAACTGCTTTACCGCAGCAAGCTGATCTGGAGCAGAAACATCTCCCAGGATATCGTCTATCGCGGGGAACATATCGGCACCCTGTACGGCGAGAAGTACGTCCGGGTAGCCTACCCACTTTTTAACCTTCTCATCTTTTTTCTGTTTTTGCTGCTCACCACCCTCTTTGTGATGCAGCTCTCTAATAACCGAAAAAAGCTGGAAAAACAGGTTGCCGAAAGGACCCGGCATCTGCTGACCAGTGAGCGACGCTTCGAGGATCTGGTCAACCTTCTGCCGGAGATGGTCCTTGAAACCGATCACGACGGTATCATCCTCTATGCCAACCAGACCGCATCCTCCCGCCTGCTTGGCGAAAATCTCGTCGGGCAGAGCTTTCTCAACTGCATCACCGGCGATGGGCAGCTGGTGGCCGGACAGCTGTTCCGGGCAGCCCTGGCGGGAAAGCGGACCGGCCTGAGAGAGTTCAATGCCCTCGACCGGAGCGGGAGATCAATCCCGGTGCTGGTACGGGCGGCGCCGATCTTCACTGACGAAAGGGTCGTCGGCAGCCTGCTGGTCCTCGTTGACATTACCGACCAGCGAAAGATGAAGGAACAGCTCTCCAGTGATCAGAAAATGAAAGCCATCGGCCTGATGGCCGGCGGGGTAGCCCATGATTTGAACAACATTCTCTCCGGGATTATCAGTTATCCTGAGCTGCTGCTGATGGATATTGAGGAACACAGTCCGATGCGGCGCCCCCTTGAGGCGATTCACCGTTCCGGGCTCGATGCTGCGGAAGTTGTCTCCGATCTGCTGATGGCGGCAAGGGGAGTCCCTACCGACAGAGAGATTGTCGCCGCCAACCAGTTGATCAGCAGCTATCTCGACTCGGTCGACTTCCAGCAACTGCAGGCCAAATACCCACAGGTCTTGGTCAAAACCGAGTTTTCCCATGAGCTGCGCAACATCTCCTGCTCACCAATCCACCTCCGTAAATGCCTGATGAACTTGATTATCAACGGCATGGAGGCCATCGAAGGCGAAGGAAACGTTACCATAGCCACCGCCAATTCAGCGCTCGACGCACTCCCGCCGGGCACCATTAGCGATCTTGCCCACGGGAAGTACTCCCGGATAATCATCAGCGATACCGGAACCGGCATCGCCGCCGAGGATCTCCCGCGGATTTTCGAGCCCTTCTACACCCGTAAAGCCATGGGGCGGAGCGGTACCGGGCTTGGTCTGGCCCTGGTGTGGAACATCATGC
>JAZBOD010000281.1:0-2982 GCA_036350955.1 Desulforhopalus sp.
ACCCACAGAGCAGGGATACCCACGATATTATCGCCAGCAGCCTGAGACCGTTAAACAGTTTCACCGAGGCTGATCTCTGCCCCGGGAATGCCGCACTGCAACGGCTCAACGACGCTTTCCGCTAAGCCGCTGGAAAACAAGACCATGGTCATCTCAGTGCCCGGGGCGGCCTAAAGGCCCGTGGCGAAATAGATATAACCTCGATGTCACAACCAAGCATGAAAATCATTTTCTGTTAACCATACCCTCTTCTTTCCCGGAGGTTGAGACTGATCGGCCTTGATGGAGGCTGCATCGCTGGGAGGCCCGGCAGGCCGGAGAACAGGGTCCGCAGGGTTGCGGGCACGACGCCCGCAACCGGCGGCCGGGCAGAAGAGCATCCTTTTCGGACACCGACAGCGGCTGTGGACACTCTCTTTAAAAAAATTCTCACCTCCCGGGTGTATGAAGCAGCGGTGGAGACGGCCCTCGATCATGCGGTCAACCTCTCTGCCCAGACCGGCAACCGCATTCTCCTCAAGCGGGAGGACCAGCAACCGGTCTTCTCCTTCAAACTGCGTGGCGCCTACAACCGCCTTGCCCACCTCAGCGACGGTGAGCGGCGTCTTGGGGTCATCACCGCATCCGCCGGCAACCACGCTCAAGGGGTGGCCTTTGCCGCCAGCCGCCTGGGGATCCGTGCCCTGATCATCATGCCACGAACCACTCCGCAGATTAAAATCGATGCGGTCAGGGCTCTCGGCGGCGAAGTGATTCTCCATGGCAACAACTATTCTGAGGCGGCCGGCCACGCCGCCGAACGTACCGCAGCAAGCGGCATGGTGGCCATCCACCCCTTCGATGATGAACTGGTCATCGCCGGCCAGGGCACCATTGCCGATGAACTGCTCCGCCAGAACCCGGGAAGGCTTGATGCCGTCTTTGTCCCGATCGGTGGCGGCGGATTGATCGCCGGAATAGCCCTCTACCTGAAGACCCTCCGCCCGGAGATCGCGGTGATCGGGGTCGAACCGGAGGACAGTGCGGCGATGCACCACTCCCTGGCCGCCGGACACAGGGTATGCCTTGATCAGGTGGGAATTTTTGCCGACGGCGTTGCGGTCCGCGAAGTCGGCAGACATACCTTTGCCTTGTGCCGTGCGCATGTTGACCGGATCATTCTGGTCAATACCGACGAGTTGTGCAGTGGCATAAAAGCGGTCTTCCAGGCCACTCGATCGATCGTCGAGCCGGCCGGCGGCCTGGCGATGACCGGGATGCTTAAATATCTCCGGGATACCGGCTGCCGTGACCAGACCCTGGTGGCAATAAACTCCGGGGCCAATATGAATTTCGAGCGGCTGCGCTATGTCGCCGAACGTACCCGGATTGGCGAAAAACAGGAGGCCCTCTTTGCGGTGACTATCCCCGAACAGCACGGCAGTCTCAAGGCCTTCTGCCGGGACATGGTCGGAGAACGGGATATTACCGAGTTCAACTATCGCCTTAACCGGCGGGATAAGGCCCATATCTTTGTCGGCATCGCCGTCCGCGACGAAGGTGAACGGCAGGCGTTTGCCGAACAGCTCAGCAAGGGAGGCTACGCCAATCTCGATATCACCGACAACGACTTGGCCAAAACCCATATCCGCTATATGGTCGGTGGCAAGTCCGGCGCGGTGATCAACGAGAGACTCTTCCACTTCTGGTTTCCCGAGACCCCCGGTGCCCTGACCAGGTTTCTCGAGGCCACCCGGGGAGGCCACAACATCAGCCTCTTTCACTACCGTGCCCAGGGGGGTGATTTTGGCCGGGTCCTGGTCGGTCTCGAATGTCCCGAGGGCCCGGACGGCGTTCTGGAGACCCGTCTGGCAGCTTTAGGCTACCGCTACCGCGAGGAGAGCGACAATCCTGCCTACCATCTGTTTTTATGAGAGTTTACCTATCCCATGGCCCTGTTCAAGCGAACCGAATTTCTCAACCTCCTGGGCCAGGATGCCCGCCTGCCGACATCCCAGGTCTATCTGATCTATGGTGAGCGTTACCTTTGCCGGGAGATTGCCGACAAGCTGCAGCACCGCCTGCTCGTTGAAAAACCGGGGGCAGTGCAGAATATCGACGGCGACACTGAAGACCCGGGCCGGACCCTCGCCCGATTGATGAGCTACAGCCTGCTTCCCGGTCGGCAGCTTTACCGGATCGGCGACAGCCGCATCCTGCACAGCAAATCGGTTGCCGCAGATATATGGCGGAGGGCGGAGCAGACCTTCCAGGCCGGCCGCGCCGACCACAGCCGCCGGCACCTCCAGGCGATCGCCCAGGCAGTTGGCCTGGAGGGCGACTTACCGGCCCCATTTTCTTCAATTCCGCCGGAAGCCTGGCAGAAAATCTTTGCTTTTGCCAAACCTCAGGGAAACCTTGACTGGGCTGACCGTCTGCTCAGTGAAGCGGCGCCGAACCCAGCACCTGGGGGAGGAGATCTTGCTGACCGATTTATCGCGGCCTTCCAGCGCGGTCTACCGGGTGACAACCTGCTCCTGCTGACCACCGAAACGGTGGACAAGCGCCAGCGTCTCTTCAGCTACCTGAAAAAACACCAGACCGTTATCGACTGTTCCGTAGCCACCGGTGCCACCCAGGCGGTGCAGAGCGAACAGAAAGAGTTGATTCGTGAGTTGATGCAGCGGACCCTAGCCGGATTCCAGAAAAAGATTGAGCCGAAAGCGGTAGAGATCTTTTTCGAGCGGGTCGGTTTTCACCCGGTGGCGGTGGTTGTCGAAACCGAAAAACTCGCCCACTACAGCGGCAACCGACCAACCATCACCATCGCCGACCTCCAGGCCATGGTGGCAAACAACCGGGAAGGGGCTCTTTATGAACTGACCGATGCCTTCAGCCGCCGCCAGACGGCCCAGGCCCTGACCATTCTCAACCGGTTGCTTGACCAGGGGATCCATGCTCTGGCTATCCTCTCGACAATGCGCAACTTTATTCGCCGGCAGC
>JAZBOD010000282.1:0-4963 GCA_036350955.1 Desulforhopalus sp.
AACTGGACTATACCTATGGCTGTTACCATTCCCGTGGCGGCAAGGCCTTCATCTGTCTTACCTCCTCGGTGGTGGAAAAAGACGGCACCAGACGGTCACGGATCAGACCCTTTTTAGATCCGGGAACCATTACTACCCTGCCGCGGGTTATGGTTAATTACGTCGTCACCGAATACGGTTTGATCAATCTCAAGGGAAAGTCGACCATTGAACGGGCCAAGGCACTGATCTCCATCGCCCATCCTGATTTCCGCGACGAGCTTAACGAACATGCCAAAAGAATGAATATTCAGATGTAGGCGGGGCCTCCGCGCCCCGGTTAATGAGCCGGGGCGTTCAGGTCATCCGCACGAAAAACCTTTTGACGATGGGAAGTGACGAATTCTTTTACCGGCCTCCGTTTTCTGTTAAGTTCTTTCTTTGTTCACAGATACTATTTCCCTTTCAAGAACAGGACACGGAAGATATGTTTGCTTTGACACGGATTCGCCACAAGCTCCTTTTCTACTATACCCTTCTTTACGCGCTCTCCCTCTTCGTTGGTTTTGCTACCATCTATGTCATACTCCGCGACTCCCTGGAAAAAAATATAGCAAGTGAACTGCAAAACACCACAAAGACCATCTACAATCTGGTGCAGACCTCCGCCAACGTATCGATTAAAAATTATCTCCGGGCAGTGGCCGAAAAAAATGTCGAAATCATCGACCAAATGTATCGAGACAGCCTGAATGGGGTACTGACCGATGCTCAGGCCAGGGAGAAAGCGGCGGCCGTGCTGTTAAGCCAGACCATTGGCGAATCCGGCTATATTTATTGTCTCAACAGTACAGGAAGGGTTGTTGTCCATCCGCAACGTACTCTGCTCGGTACGGATGTTTCAGACTATCCGTTCGTGGCAGACGTGCTTGAACGAAAAAAGGGCTATCTCGAGTATGACTGGAAGAATCCCGACGAACAAATCGCCAGACCGAAGGCATTGTATATGCTCCATTTCGAGCCCTGGGACTGGATCATTGCCGTCTCCTCCTATCGCGCAGAGTTTAAAGGCCTGGTCAACGTCGACGATTTCAAGCAGAGTGTCCTGGACCTCAAGTTCGGTAAAACAGGATATGCCTTTGTTGTCAACACGGAAGGTAAGGCGATCATTCATCCCAAGCTGGAGGATGTTAATATCCTATCGGTGGATGGCCAATCGAATGAATATCTCGCCGAGATCATCGAAAGGAAAAACGGCCAGATTACCTATCCCTGGAAAAATCCCGGCGAGCATAAGCCCAGGCAGAAATTATGTCTTTTTAATTCGATAGAAGAGTACGATTGGGTTGTTGCAACAGCAAGTTATCTTGACGAATTTTACCAACCGCTGCGAACCATCGGCGCTCTGGTGCTGGTGACTTTCCTGTGCACCATGCTGCTGGTCCTGTCACTCTCTTATAAGATCAGCAGCTCAATCACCAATCCGCTGCATAAGCTTATGGGGTACCTGGACAATGCCGGCAAGGGTGATTTCAGCCTGCGGATGCCGGTAACATCGAGCGATGAAATAGGCAAGCTCGCCGGGTTTTTCAACCGATTTATGGAGCAGCTCGGCCAGTACCACAGCGACCTGAAGCAACAAATACAGGTGAGGCAAGAGACGGAAAACAACCTCAGGCAAAGTGAACAGCGCTATCGCTCGGTGATGGCTTCTGCTGCCGATCCGATTGTCACCTATGATATGGACGGCCGGGTAACCTATTTCAATCCGGCATTTCAGCAGGTCTTCGGCTGGAGCCTTGCCGAGTGTCTCGGCCGGAAAATGGACCATTTTGTGCCCCAGGAGAACTGGCCGGAAACCAAGGAGATGATCGCTGCCATAAAAGAGGGCAGGGTTCTGTCGGCAACCGAGACGAAACGCTTCACCAAGTCGGGAGAGATCCGTCATGTCAGCATCAGCGGCGGAGCTCTGAAAGACCATAACCAGCAGCCTTCCGGCAGTGTGGTCATCCTTCGCGATATCACCGAGACCAAAAAATTGACCAAGCAACTGATGGATATCGGCGATAACGTTCGTCAGACCATTGGACAGGATCTCCACGATGATCTTTGTCCTCATCTCATCGGCATCGGTGGCCTCGCCTCGGTGCTGCACGCGACCCTGAAGGAAAACAACAGCGAAGGTGCCGCCCTGTCAGAAAAAATAGTCAGCCTGATTGATGATGCGGCGAAAAAGGCCCGTGGCCTTTCGCAGGGCCTCTGCCCCGTGCATCTTGTCGCCTACGGCCTGCATTCGGCGCTCAACCAGATTGCCGAGCACACCGAGATGACGGCGGGGATCCGCTGCACCTTCAGCGGAGATGATTCCCTGAAAATCACGAATAATACCCTCGCCACTCACCTCTACTATATCGTGCAGGAGGCGGTAAATAACGCAGTGAAACATTCCGGTGCCTCGGCCATCGACATTTCCCTGGGCGAGCGAGACGACTATCTTCACCTGTTGATCACCGACGATGGTCGTGGTATTGATGAACAACAGAGCGGAAAAGGCATGGGCATACAGATCATGAAATACCGGGCGCTGGTTATTGGCGCCTTTCTCGAAGTCATCAGCACGGAGACAAATGGGACTACTCTTCATATATTTATGAAAAAGTCGGACATGATCGAACACCAAGCGTGATAAGAACAACCCTGGGGGAGAACCGATGGTTCCACGAAAAAAATACAAGGTGCTGATTATCGATGATCATCCCATTTTCTGTCTCGGCATGAGTGAGCTGATCAACAAGGAACCCGACCTCGTGGTCTGCGGCGCCATCGAATCGATGCGCAAGGCCTGTGCGGCAATAGCCGAACTGACTCCCGACCTGGTCATCATCGATATCTCCTTAAAGGATGGCAATGGTCTGGATCTCGTGCAGGAGATCAAAAAAGAGTATGAGGGGCTGCCGACGCTGGTGTTGTCCATGTATGACGAATCGCTCTATGCCGAGCGTGCGCTGCTCGCCGGGGCCTACGGCTATATCATGAAACAGGAGGCTATACCCAAGGTCGTCGAGGCAATCCGCTATGTCCTGAAAGGCGAAATCTATGCCAGCAATTCCGTCAAGGAAAAGGTGTTCAAACGGCTGATGAACCCGCAGAGCGCGAACAGCAAATCACCCCTCGATATCCTCACCAATCGCGAACTCGAGGTCCTGCGGCTGATCGGCCAAGGCTACTCAACCAAGGAGATAGCCGACCGGCTCCATCTCAGCATCAAGACCATCGGCACGTATCGTGAGAATCTTAAAGAAAAGCTGGAACTCAAACACTTTACCGGGCTGGTTAAGTTCGCCGTACACTGGTCTGACAAAATCCTGCTGTAATATCGAAAGACAGCCTGTTGACCAAGGCATCCTTATCCTCGCATCCATTGTGCACCGGATCGATTGGTTTCCTCCGCCCCCTTCCTTTTTTACATCTAGGTTCTAAGCCTATACCGGATCAGTTTTTTCTGCAGAGAGAAATAGGCTCTATGCCGATTGTTCGGCACCCTGCCATACATTACTATTCCGCTTAAATAGAGTGTTGCCTGAAGTGCCGTGATATTCCCTTGCCCTTCAGATTATTTCAATATCCATTCGAGTCACCCTCGCAAGGAGCGCTGATCGATGTGCAGGCCAGAAGTTAATCGCGATATACTCAGTCCGGTTTCATTTCTCAACCGCAGTGCCAATGTCTATCCGGACAAGATCGCCGTGGTCTATGGTGATAGACGTTTCACCTACCGTCAGTTTCAGAACAGGGTCCACCAGTTGGCCAATGCCCTGCTGGCCAGAGGGATAGAACGGGGCGACAAGGTGGTCTTCATCTGTCCCAATACTCCTCCCATGCTTGAAGCCCATTTTGCCATTCCGATGATCGGCGCTGTTTTAGTCTGCATCAACACCCAGCTCTCCAGCCGGGAATACCGATATATTATCGACCATTCCGATGCGAAAGCAGTTTTTGTCGACAATGAGTTCGCTGCCCAAATCCAGACGATCGCTGATGAATTGGAAAAGGTTTCGTTTTTTATCAATATCTGTGACGGTACCTGCGCACCGCTGTTGCAGGGCGCCGAATATGAGGCGTTTCTGGCAGGTGCCCCGGCGACATCGCCGGAGATATCCGAGACCTGGGATGAAAACAGTGTTATCGCCATCAACTACACTTCGGGTACCACCGGCAGACCCAAGGGGGTGATGTACAGCCATCGAGCCACCTGTCTGCAGACCCTGGGCGAAATCATTGAATCAGCTCTCCGACCCGACTCCATCTATCTCTGGACCTTGCCGATGTCGCATTGCAACGGCTGGAGTTTCCCCTGGGCGGTGACGGCTGTCGGGGCAACCCATGTATGCCTGCGGCGCTGTATGCCAAAAGAGATTTTTCATCTCATCGAGAAAGAAAGCGTATCGCATCTCTGCGCATCGCCCAATGTACTGTTGATGATGATCTGTTTTCCAGAGGCGACCGCGGTGAAATTGCGCCGCCCCCTGCAGGTGCTCACCGCGGGAGCCTCTCCTTCGCCGGTTGTCATTAAGGGCATGGAGGATATCGGTGCCGATGTCACCCATGTCTACGGTCTCACTGAACTGCATGGACCGTACAGCATCTGTGCCTGGCAGGCCCCCTGGGTTGAGCTCGATCCGGAAAGCGTTGCCAGAATGAAAGCACGCCAGGGGGTAGCTTCCATTACCAGTCTGCATCTGGCGGTTATCGACCCGGAGACCAGGCAGCCGGTACCGCATGACGGCCGGACCATGGGCGAGGTGGTGATGCGCGGCCACAATGTCATGCTTGGTTACTATAAGGATAAGGAGGCAACCGATTTTGCCTTTCGCGATGGCTGGTTCCACAGCGGCGACCTGGGGGTTTTGCATCCCGACGGCTATCTCCAGATAACCGACCGGGCCGGCGATGTCATCATCAGAGGAGGAGACAAGATCTCCTC
>JAZBOD010000283.1:0-6743 GCA_036350955.1 Desulforhopalus sp.
CCCAACTCCGCAAAGAGACCCGGCTCCCGGCAGTCGTGATGAATAAATGCAGCCCGGCCGTACAGTTCGCCATAGGCATGGAGACACTCGGCTTCACTCTGGGGTGGATGGGTGCCGTAGGCAATGACCATCCGCAGGGCGGCACTGTCCATCCCATGTTCTTCCAGGGTGTCGATCAACAGCGGCAGATACTCCGGGTAACCGCAGAGTCTGGTTTTGTCGGCAACCACCAGTATTGGTCGCCTGAGGTCTAAGGGATGATCGCGAAGAAATTTTTCCAGCCGGCTGCGAAACAGTGACGGGTTGATCAGCTTGTCAGGTTCTCCGAGGGTCAGCTCTACACCGTGCTCCGGTGGAAAGAGCGGCAGGCGGTGATTGCCGTAGGGGATATGGATGTTCTGTCGCACGGCTGTGCCCCTGGTGAATACCGGCCTGGGCTGCTCTGTTGATTCAGCGGTGGCAGTTGCGGCCGATGACCAGGCCGAGGTCGAGGGCCCGATTGTTCATGTCGATAAAGTCCTTGGGTACCCGGTCGCTGATGACATCCATCACCGATTCCGCTTCAACCAGATCGGTGATGCCGATCAGGGCGCCAAGGACACAGATGTTGAAGACGATGGCTTTGCCGATCTTCTCCATAACGTTCTCATAGAGAGGCAACTCGATCTGCCGGGCGTCGACCTTTCTGGTGGTGGTGACAAAACGGTTGTCGCTGATCAGGATACCGCCGGGGCGGATGATCGGCGAGTAACTGTTGTAGGCATCTTGGGTGAGGCAGACGAGGATGTTGGCCTGGTCGACCACCGGGAAATTGATCTCTTCATCGGAGATAATCACATCGCTCCGGGTTGCCCCGCCCCTGGCTGCTGCACCATAACTCTGGGACTGGGTGGCATTCATTCCTTCATGAATCACCGCTGCCTCGGCAAGGATGATTGCTGCGGTGATAACCCCCTGTCCGCCGGAACCGGAAAAGACTATTCTGGTATGTTTCATGGTGTTCCTCTGGCCATCGCCCTGTGCTGTATCGCCCGCACCTCTGCTCTCACCGTTATGGCATGCTCTCTATGGACATCTTCTGTTTCACTGGCAGCTTCCGCTTGACCGGAGCCGGCAGCCGGTCAGGCCACCCGCGCCCATCATAGCAGGATTGGCCAGCGATCTTCAACAAAATGTTCTGTGTTGCCGGAAAAGGTCTGGGCCGTCGGGTAGCCGGCCTCTCTTCTCCGAGGTGGTGCCGCAGGTGATGTCAGTTCGGCCCTGCAGCCACTGGTGCGGAATTCTCCCCGGTCTTCTGGCGGAGGTTATGGAAGAAAAGCAGGGCCAGGAGCAGGGCGGCCCCGCCATGCACCAGGTTAGGCCAGGGCGCGATCAAAAAGAAGGCGAGGGTCAGGGCAACCAGCCTGAGAACGGGGTTGAGGCGGTTTTCCAGGTGACCCTGGAAGGCACCGGCGAAGGCGTAGAGACCGAGGAAGGCAAAGAAGAAGATGGTCAGGTCATCGGCCCAGCTGCCCCCGAGAAAAGGGGTGTAGGCAAAGAGGATCGGCACGATATAGAGCCCCTTGGCCAACTTCCAGCTGTAGAGCCCGGTGACCATTGGCGGGGTTTTGGCGATGGCCGCGGCGGTGAAGGCGGTCAGGGCAACCGGCGGGGTAACGTTGCTGTCCTGGCTGAGCCAGAAAATGATCATATGGGCGGAAAGCAGGGCAAAGGTTGCAGCATGCGGCGATATGGCGAGATCACGGAGGGTGCCCAGCAGTTCCTCGGGGACGGCGGCGAGCATCGCTTCGGCCTCGGCCAGCGGCATCGCCTGACCGAGCAGGGCGGCTTTGTCGGGCAGGGCAAGCATAAAGATGGTCCTGGCTTCCTCGGAGAGGAGCCCGCCGGCAACTATTTGCAGGAGTTGGGCGTCGACGATCAGGTTGTAGAGGGCAGGGGCGGAGAGGGTACCGAGGACAATGTAGGCGGCGGTCACCGGCAGGCCCATCCCGAGCACCAGTGAAGCGAGGGCGATGAGAATGATGGCAATCAGCAGGCTGCCGCCGGCCCATTCGGTGATCATCAGCGAAAAGGTGTTACCGATACCGGCGGTGGTAATGACGTTGACGATCAAACCAACCGTACAGAGGAGAATCCCGGTCATGACCATGTTCCGCGCCCCGAGGGCGAGGGCTTCAAGGATTGCCACCAGCCCCATCCGGTTCGGGGTGAACCAGGAACCGACGACAACCCCGGCAATAGCCACCCCAGCGGCGTAGGTCGGGGTGAAGCCGTAGATCAGCATGCCGATCAGTGCTCCGATGGGGAGGAGAAAGGGTAGACCTCCCTCTTTGAGAACGTCGACCAGGCGGAGTTTTTCATCGTCGATCAGGCCGATTCCGGTTCGCTTTGCTTCAATCCTCACGTAGAAGGCGACACTGGCGAAGTAGAGAATGGCGGGAAGAATGGAGACGATGACGATGGTGGTGTAGGGGATCTGGGTGTAACTGGCCATGACGAAGGCCCCGGCCCCCATGATCGGCGGCATCAACTGGCCACCGGTGGAAGCGGCCGCCTCAACCCCGGCGGCAAACCTGGGGTCAAAGCCGGCCTTTTTCATCAGGGGAATAGTGATCACCCCGGTGGAGGCGGTATTGGCCACTGCTGAGCCAGAGATCGTGCCGGTAAGTGCCGAGGCAAACACCGCGACAAAGCCTGGTCCGCCGATGGTTTTTCCGGCGACCACCCGGGCGAGGTTGATGACGAAATCGCCGGCGCCGGAGCGGAGGAGGAAGGCGCCAAAGAGGATGAACATGAAGACAAAGGTGGAGGAGATCAGGGCGATGTTGCCAAAGATGCCGTCGTCGCCATACACCGAGCGAAAAAGGATGGTGTCCGGGTTGAGTCCGCTGAACTTGAAGACGCCGCTGAGCATCGATCCCCACCAGCCGACGTAGCTGAGGGCGAGGATGATCAGGATCGGAATAATCCAGCCGGTGGTTCTTCTGGTAAATTCCAAAGCGGTGCCGATCAGGACAATCCCGGCAATCCACTCTCCGGTGGCCAGGCGCATGCCCCTGGCGTAGATCGCATCCTCCATGGAGATCATGTAGATTGCCGAGGTAGCGGCGGCGATGCCAAGCAGAAGGTCGATTGCCAGCAGCCAGCGCCATTTCCTGCGCGGTCCGCCCAGGGGGATGGTCAGGGAGCAGAGCAGGGCAAAACCGGAAAAGTGCAGGGCGTTCTGCCAGAGGCTGGGGAGAAGGGCGATGAGGTTGAAATAGATGTGGAGCAGTGAGACCCCGATAGCCAGGACAAAGGTGGTGTGTTCCTGCCAACCTGACCGGTCAGTATCAAACAGAGCTGATTTTTCAGCAACGGCCATTTTTTTTCTCCCGCGCTCGTATCGTTCCACTTTCTCTGGCAATTTTTATGGGAAAATCGCTTTGCCCAGATCTGCCCAGACCGCCTGGCCTTATCTCGAGCTGCGGCGCTTCAACCAGGAGCTCATTGTAGGGTGCGCACCGCGCACCAACCAGCACGCCCAGGCATCAAAGCGCTGCGTGTGACGCACCCTACGGCAACTGGAGAGTCGGTCAGCCGGGCCATCCCTGGTCCGGCCGCCGGTGCAGATCTCCTGCCCGTAACCTTTATTTGGCAATAAGATGATCGGGAATGGTCAGGCCAACCTCTTGGTAGTAGCGGGCTGCACCGGGGTGCAGGGGCATCGGCAGACCGGCCAGGGCCTTGTCGATGCTCATTGCCGTGGTTGCTTTATGGATGGCATTGAGAAACGGCAGGTTTTCATAGATGGTTTTGGTGATCAGATAAACGGTTTCGTCGTCGATGTCGGCGCGGACCGAGAGAAAGTTGGGCTGGGCAATGGTCGTGACATCTTTGGCCAGACCCGGATAGGCGTCTGCCGGAATATGGTAGGCAGTCCACAGTTTGAGTCCGCCGTCAGCCTGAACAACCTGCTCGTCGGTGAAGCCGAGCAGAGTTACTTTGTCACCCATTGTCGCCAGGACCCGGGTGACCGCGCTGGCCGGGACCCCGGCAGGAGTGCTCATCCCGGCGATCTGGCCATTCTGCAGGGCATCGGCGCTGGGGCCGTAGCCGATGTAGACCAGGTCAAAATCCTTCTCGATATCCGCGCCGAGATTGGAGAGAATCACCTCATTGGAGCCGAGGGTCCCGGAATTTTTCTGGCCGAGAGATACTCTCTCCCCTTTCATATTGACCATGTCGGTAATCGTGCCGGTTTTGGCCTTGCTTGAGTCAATGACAAAGTGTTCGACGTTCTGCCAGAGCATGGTGATCGAGCGGAGATCTTTCTGCGGACCATCCTGGGCCAGTTGGCCACTGCCGTTCCAGGCCCAGTAGCCGTAGAGACCCTGGAGGATAGAGAACTGCACCTCATTGTCGCGCATCAGCTTGATGTTTTCTCCGGAGCCAGCCGAGCTTATTGCCGACATGCCGATCTTGTTGCTGGCCTGTAGCTTGACCTTGGTAAGGGTCGACAGGGCAACGCCGACCGGGTAGTAGGTGCCCCCGGTGGTGGCGGTGGCAAGCAGATAATCCTTCTCTTCGGTGGCCTGGCTGGTGCCGGTGCAGAACAGACCAATGGTCAGGGCGGCGGCGAGGGTGTTTCTCAGGTACGATGTCAGCTTCATTTTGCGCTCCTCTCGAGTTGGGTGGCGGGTCAAAACATCACAGTTGGCTGAAGTATCACAGGGGAGGGACAGCACCTCTCCCCAGGTCTGCAAAGCAAAAATCAGGCCAGCAGACCGAAGCGGCAGGCAGCTGCCCGCTCGTGGCCCTCGTTTCACCGGATAACCGTGAAAGAGCAGGTGCAGACAGAGCCAGAGAGGAGCAGATTCCTGCCGAACAGCTGCGGCTCATCGGCAGGAAAATGCCACCCGGTAATCCGCACCACACCCCCTGACAGCCCGTGGCCTCTGCCCGTATCGATACCATTGGCAATGGTCCTTGACAGAGAAAGGGCATCGACCTATCTGTTTGGCATAGTTCCAATTCGCCGAAAATCTGCCACGGCGGCTGTATCTTCCCCCCCCGTTCCCCCTGTGGGGTGGGAGAAGAAATTTTTTAAAGTATTGTTGAACAAACATCAGATCATGGAGGAAAACTAATGAGTGGATGTGGATGTGGGTCTTCCTGTACCAGCGCAGGCAAAGGCGGCGATGCCGCCAAACAGATTCTTCAAGCCCTGGCCAAAGCGGACAAGCCCTACGGTTCGAAAGATATCGCCGATGCCACCGGGCTTGACAAAAAGGTTATCAGCTCGGAGATCGCCAGCCTGAAAAAGAAAGGTATGGTCGATAATCCGGCTCGCTGCAAGTACGGTATTACCCCCGCTGGCAAAGATTCCCTGGGGTAAGCAGCCATGCGGCACAGGAGGAGCGAAGAGATCCGCTCTTCTGCAGCAAGGAGGATGATTGCCGTTGTCGTTTGTCGTGGAGAGGTTTTTCAGCGCTAGTTGAACTGAGCCCGGCAGGGCCAAATGGATAATCTGTCGGGCAAAAACCAACCGGGTGGAACATGCAGGAGATCATTGCCAAAACGAGAAGCTTTCGCAGATTTGTTGAAAAGGAACCGATTTCCACGGCGACCTTGAGTGAGCTGATCGACCTGGCCAGGCTCGGTGGCTCAGCCAGGAACGGACAACCCTGGCAGTATATGCCGATCAACACTCCGGAGATCTGCAGCCAGGTGTTTCCCTTTCTCGGCTGGGCCGGCTACCTTACCGACTGGAAGGGTCCGGTCCAGGGGGAGAGGCCCAGCGCCTATATTCTCTGTCTGCTCAACAGTAATTGGCTAAGGGGGAGCGAAGGTGAAGCGCAGTTTGATCTGGGTGTCGCCACACAGAATATTCTCCTCGGCGCAATGGGCAAGCGGATCGGTGGTTGCCGGATCGCCGCCTTTAACCCCAAACTCGCCGACCTTTTTGTGCTGCCGGATCATCTTCGCCTCTCCCTGGTGGTCGCTCTTGGTAAACCACGGGAAACGGTGATCATTGAAGAGTGCCGGAACGACGAAGATATCCGTTACTGGCGGGACGAACATGGCGTTCATCACGTCCCGAAACGGTCGTTGAAAAGCTGTCTGCTTCCCCCGGTGCTGCGTTAAGCGACACCGTGGCCGGTCTGCTGTTTTTAAAAACGTCTTTTACCAGAGAGGAAAACCCTGTATGGCTGCCGAAAAATCTTTTGCTGAGCGTATTGCCGATCTGAAAGAGGAGGCCCTTGGCCTGGGAGAAGACGGCGATGACGCCCTGATCGAAGCCACCGCCCGGCGCCTTGAGGGGGTGAACTTCACCCCACCGGTGATCACCCCGCTGGCGAGATTCCTGCGGCTGCGCAAAGAGGGGGTTCTCGCGGAAATTGACAGGATTCTGGCCATGCCGGAAGCTGAAGCCTGTTCCCTTGCCCCGGGTAATACCAGCAAATGCGAAGACCTCCGGGTGCAGTACATCACGGTGATTGTTTACCACTACCGCAAGCTTCTCGCTCTCCGTCAGGGCAGCCCCGGAGAGTGGGATGAGGTGGATGAGCTCTATGTTCATGACTGACTCTATCCGGAAAGAGCTCGTGTGGTGCTGAAATGTGCGCTCGCTTGACCGGGACAGGCAGGGGAGGTGGCCGGAATTAGTCGTTGACGATACTGTTAATGGTGCAGCCGTTTTGCCAGAGCGCCTCGGTGAGGCTCTCGATCTCGTCGCCCTCAAAGCGGATGGTCAACAGGCG
>JAZBOD010000284.1:0-5984 GCA_036350955.1 Desulforhopalus sp.
CCGCCACCCGGCCGGTCAGTCAGGGCGCCGGTGGGGCAGACCGCGGCACAGGGCGCCGGCTGGCAGGCAAGGCAGGTGACGGCGACAAAACCGGTGGAGAGGCCACCGGCGGAATGGATGCGGATTCCCGCCCGGTTCCAGGAGATGCTCCGGTACACCAGGCGGGCGCAGGCCAGGGAGCAGGAGTGGCAGCCGATACACTGCTCCATCCTCGGGGTAGTGAGTTGCTTCATGCCCTTCCCATGAGAATTCGGATAAACCGCGAAACACTCATTCCAGCGGCAATATGCCGCGCAAGAGTCAATTTCTCTGGTACCAGCCCCCACCCACAGCAGTGGGGATAAGTACCATCACTAAATTCACTCATAAACAGCAAGAGTGAATTTCTATGGTACTAATGTAAGCGGTATGGCTCAGCCGCGAAAGAGCCATCAGGCCATTTCTCCTTGCCGGCCAATAGCCGTTTGTCCCGGGGGGAATACCCTCTATTGGGACAGCCTGCAACCGGCAAAAACCCCACCGCGAGCATGGCCAACCACGGCAATGGCTGCCGAGTCCCCTGCGGCCAATGCCCGTGGAGCCTTGGCGGTGTTCACTGCCTGCAGGCACAATACCGGCAAGCCTGCTCTGCCCCAATTTTACCTTTTCTGTGGCCAGCAACCCTTGAAGGGGGCAGCCTCATGATCCTGCCCCGGGCCCCCGGCATTTGGGTTTTGCTGGACCTGGATGGTGGTGTGGTGAATCTGGTGCTGGTCGCGAAGATAGCGGGCCGTTTCGTCGAGGAAGGCATCACTGGCGCCGCCTGGCATGAGCAGATGGGTCGTCAGGAGATTTTCTGTGGTGCTCGCCGCCCAGACATGCAGATCAACCACTGAGCTGACTCCAGGTCGGCTTTGCAGATAGGCCAGCACCGCCTCGGAATCGATAGCCGCCGGCACCCCGCCGAGAATCAGGTGGAAGGAGTCCTTCAGCAAGCCCCAGCCGGAAAAGATGATCACCACGGCAATCGCCAGAGAAATCAGTGGATCAAGAATATTCCATCCGGTCAAACTGATCGCCAGTCCGGAGAGAACCACACCGGCGGAAACGGCGGCATCGGCAGCCATATGCAGGAAAGCGCCCTTGATATTGAGGTCACTTTTCCTGCCCCGCATAAACAGCAGCGCGGTCACCGTGTTGACCACCACCCCGATGGCGGCAACAACCATGATCGTTGCCCCGTCCACCGGTACCGGACTGCGCAGCCGACCGGCCGCCTCCCAGATTATCACCCCGATCGCCGCGTAGAGGAACAGGGCGCTGACCAGGGAGGCAAGAATCGTCGCTTTTTTCCAGCCGAAGGTATGGCGGGCGGTCGCCGGTCGCCGGGCCAACACCATGGCCACCCAGGCGAGAACCAGGGTCAGGACGTCACTCAAATTATGGCCGGCATCAGCGAGCAGTGCCAGGGATCCGACAGCCAGACCGTAACCTGCTTCGACCAGCACATAGAGCAGGTTAAGGCCGATGCCGATGGCAAAGGCACGGTCAAAACCGCTGGGATGATGGAAATGGCTGTCAGCCATGATAGCGCACCACTCGGTGACGGAAACAGATCGCGTCCCTCTCCCCGGTTGACCGGAGGGGGAAAGTATGGCTCAATGGACCGTACTGTGTGTGACTACTATTATCGCTTAGTCAGAGGAAATCCAGGGAGGAAATGCATGGTCCGTTTCACGGTCAGCCAACTGGGTGAACATGTCGTCGACAATATGCAGGTAAGCGGGCCAGCCGCGGCCTTGGTACAGACCATGGTGGAGATCTTTCTTGCCAGCTACAGCGGGCCGGCCGAAGGAGATCTCGATCTCTTTTTCGCCCAGTACGTGATCAAAATGTCCTACGGCCAGGGAGCGATCCTCGAATACCTCCCGCCCCCTCCTGCAGAAATTCACTGATCCCCTCTCCCTCTGCTGAGGGTGATGATATCGCCGGCCGGATCTTAAAAAGAGACGGTAGCCTCATGCAGACCAGCCATCATCTGCGGAATCAGGGCAATTTTTTCTTCGTCGTCGCTGTCAAAGATGTCAACAATTGCCCCATTGAACATCACCCCGATCCGGTCGGCCAAGGCAAAAGCCTCGCTCAGGTCACCGGTCACCACCAGAATACCTGCCGCCTCCCGCGCCTTGAGAAGCAGATTCCAGACATCCTCGGCGGCGGCGATATCGAGCCCCTGGGTCGGCTGCTCGGCAACGATCAGGCGCGGCCGGCGGAAAAATTCCCGGGCCAGCACCAGTTTCTGCAGATTACCGCCGGACAGCTGCCAGGCATAAGCCTGAGGATCGCCCGGCCGGATAGCAAACTCTATGAGGAGATGGGCCAGTTTTTCCCCGGCTTGCTGTCGCCCCAGCCAGGGACCATGGCTGAAGCCCTCCCGGGTGGTCAAAAGGAAATTGTCGAGCAAATCGAGTCCCGGGCAGGTGGCAAGGCCCTGACGGTCCTCGGGGATATAGGAGAGACTCTGCTCCTGGTTGCCCCGGCCAAAAAATTCCCGCCACTCCATCCCGAGAATCCGGATGGCATCCCGAGCCGGTCGCTCCAGGCCGCAGATCGCTTCAACCAGCTGTTTCTGACCGTTTCCGGCCACACCAACCAGGGCAAGGATCTCCCCCTGCCGCAGCTCAAGGTTAACCGATCGCAGCACCGGGGTATTCAGCTTAGCCACTTTGAGGACGATCTGGCGGACCTCGACCGGGGTCTTTTCTACCCGCAGCAGCACTTCGCGGCCAACCATCCGTTCGGCGAGTTCGGCGGTGGAGGCTACCGCACTGGCAGCAACGGTATCGACAACTTCTCCCCGTCGGAGGATGGCAATATTGTCGGCCACTGCCATCACCTCTTCCAGCTTATGGCTGATAAAGACAATTCCCTTGCCTAAAGAGACCATCTTCGCCATGGTGGCGAACAGATTCTTTGCCTCATCGGGGGTAAGCACCGCGGTCGGCTCGTCAAAGATCAGCACGGTACTCTCGCGGTGGAGAAGTTTTAAAATCTCCACCTGCTGGCGTTCGCCCATCGACAAATCACTGATCCGGGCCTGGGGATTGACCTGCATGCCGTAGCGTTCTGCGAGGGTGTCCACCTCGCGATACATCGCCTTCGGGCTCAACCAGGCAGTCGATGACCGGCCAAGAAAAATATTCTCGGCGACGGTCAAGGCACCGACCAGTTTGAAGTGCTGGTAGACCATACCGATACCTACCTGGATTGCCCGGTCGGTGGAGGTGATCCGGATCTTTTCGCCACGCAGGGAGATAGTGCCGCTGTCCGGCTGCAGTTGGCCGGCGAGGATCGACATCAGGGTCGATTTTCCTGCGCCGTTTTCCCCAAGCAAGGCAAGCACCTTGCCCTGCTCGATCTCCAGAGTGACCTGGTGGTTGGCCCGAACCCTGCCAAAAGATTTGCAGATATTTTCCAGCCGAATCAGCGGCGCAGCCATAGTCACTAGCGCTCGCGCCCGGCTAACGGGGTAACGAACTGCGATTCGGTATCCCAGGGAAAGAGTATCCAGGTATCCTGACTCACCTCGGTGATAAAGGTATCGACCTGCGGACGGCCGGCGGGTTTGGCGTAGATCGTCGCAAAGTGGGCCTTGGGGACAATCCGCCGGACAATCTGGGCGGTGCGCCCGGTATCGACCAGATCGTCGACCAGCAGCCAACCCTGGCCGTCCCCTTCCACCCCTTTAAGGATTTCCGCCTCACCCTTTTTATCCTTCCAGTCATAGCTGGAGATGCAGATGGTGTCGACCAGGTGAATGTCGAGTTCCCGGGCAATAATCGCTGCCGGAACCATCCCGCCCCGGGTGATGGCGATAATCCCCTTGAAATAATCCATATCGAGCATCCGCCAGGCAAGGGCCTTGGAGTCGCGGTGGAGTTGTTCCCAGGAGATCGGATAGGTTTTTTTATATTTATTGTTCGCAGACATAATCTCTCTTTGGCTGAAATGAAGTTGGCTGATGGGCGTTAATCCACCGGCTCCTGGTTTACGCCGAGGGCAGCCGGCGCCTCGCTGTTGCCCCGCCGCCAGGTGGAAAGGACCAGCACCACCACGGTGAGCAGGTAGGGCAGCATCAGCAGAATCGAACTGGGAATCTCGGTTCCGGTGGCCTGCAGCCGGAGTTGCAGGGCCATGATTCCTCCGAAAAGGTACGCACCAAATACCGCCCGTCCCGGCCGCCAGAAGGCAAAAATAACCAGGGCAACGGCAATCCACCCCCGCCCGGCGGTGAGATTGGTGGTCCAGAGATGGGTGTAGGCAAGAGAGAGGTAGGCACCGCCCAGTCCCATCAGAAAACCGCCAACCAGAATGCCCAGCCAGCGGTAGGCGGCAACCGAAAGGCCGGCGGCTGTCGCCGCTGCCGGATACTCACCCACTGCCCGCAGGGCAAGTCCGGCGCTGGTCCTGGTAAAAAACAGCCACATCGCCGGCACCAGCAGGTAGCTCAGGTAAACCAGCGGATCATGGTGGAAAAAGATCGGCCCAACTACGGGGATTTCAGCCAGCCCAGGCAGGGGAAAAGGTTCAAAGCCAGGTGCTGAAAGGCCGACGTAGGCGGTCCCCAGGTAGTTGGCCAGACCCACGCCGAGAATAGTCAGAGCCAGACCGGAAACCACCTGATTCCCCTGGAACCACAGGCAGACCACCCCGTGGATTGCCGTGGCCAGACTGCCGACCAGTCCGGCAAAACATAGGCCCAAAAGCGGGCTGCCGCTGTAGCGGGCGGCGACAAAGCCGGCCAAGGCGCCGAGAATCATCGCCCCTTCAACACCAAGGTTGAGCACCCCGGATTTTTCGGTGAAGATCTCGCCGAGGGTGGCGTAGAGGATCGGGGTACCCGACTGTACCGCCGCAGCGAGGAGGAGAATGACGATTTCCGGGGTCATTGCTGCCTCCGCCAGACCAGACGATAGTGGGTGAACAGACCCCCGGCGAGTACCGTCAACAGCACCAGCCCCTCGATAATTCCGCCGAAAGCCGCAGGTACCTGCAGCTCGAGTTGGAGGTTTTCCACTCCGACCCGCAGACCGGCTAGGAGCAGGGCGGCAAAACCGATAGCCAGCGGATTAAGTCGGGCCAGCCAGGCCACGACGATTGCGGTGTAGCCGTAACCGACCATGATACTCGGCTGGAGACGATGCACTGTCGCCGAAGCCTCAAGAAAACCGGCCCAGCCGGCGAGAGCGCCGCTGATCACCATCACCAGGATCACCAGGCGATCGTAGGGCAGTCCGGCATAACGGGCGGCACGGACATTGTCACCGCTCGCCTTCACTTCAAAGCCGACGCGGGTAAAGCGAAAAAAGACCCAGATGATCAGGCCGAGAACGACGCAGTGGGCCAGCCCCCAGTTGATCGAGGTCGTGCCGATCTTGCCGACAATCGCCCCATCGGTAAATACCGGGGTCATCGGGAAGCCGTGACTGGCCGGATCCTTCCAGATCCCATAGACCAGATAGTCGAGCAAGAGAATGGCAATATAGTTGAGCATCAGGGTGACGATGATCTCATTGGCCCTGAGGCGCTGCCGGAGCAGAGCGGGGACAAAACCCCACAGCCCACCTGCGGTGCAGGCCATGGCGATCATCGCCGGCAGCAGGATACATTTGGGCAGACCGGGAAAAGAGAGGGCCACCCAGGTGGCACCGATCGCCCCGAGGGCAAACTGCCCCTCCGCGCCGATGTTCCAGATTTTCAGGCGGAAGGCCACTGCCACGCCAAGGGCGCAGAGGTAGATGGGGATCGCCTTGAGAACGGTATCCTCAAGGGCCCAGGGAGAGCCAAAAGCGCCTTGAAAGAGGGTAACAATCCCCTGCAGCGGCGGTGTCCCGCGGATTGCCAGTAGCAGGGCACTGAGCAGCAGGGAAAGAATCAGAGCCCCACCTAAAACAAGACAGGAGCCCAGGTATCCCAGGGGCTCCTGTCTTTTGGCAACACGCATC
>JAZBOD010000285.1:0-2084 GCA_036350955.1 Desulforhopalus sp.
CCCGATATCCTCGAAGAGATCGCCGACACCGTGCGCAACGGGCCGGGACGTCGCCGCCATATCCACCTTATCCTCGAAAACGACCAAAATCAGGTTGGTTACCTGCGGCGAAGTGCCAGCGGGCTGTGCCGCGAATTCAGCGCCCAGGTAAATGATGATTTTCACCATGCCTGCCACGTCCAGCTGACCGGGGAGCATCACGGCTATTACCTTGATTACCAGAAAAATCCCTTGGCGCTGGTGGCCCGTTGTCTGACCGAAGGGTTCGCCTATCAGGGCGAGCCGTCCTCCTTTCGCGGCAATATCGCCCGCGGTGAGGAGAGTGGCCACCTGCCGCTGAGTGCATTTGTCAATTTTCTCCAGAATCATGACCAGATTGGCAACCGTGCCTTCGGCGAACGGCTCGGGCATCTGGTTTCCGAACCGGCTCTGCGCCTGGCCGTGGCTTTGCTGCTGTTGGCACCGTCACCGCCGTTGCTTTTTATGGGTGAGGAGTACGCAGCGAACACCCCCTTTTGCTATTTTTGCGATTTTAGCCGCGAACTGGCCCGGCAGGTGGCGGAGGGACGCCGCCGGGAGTTTGCCGATTTTTTCCCACCGCAACACCAGCAGGCCATTCCCGACCCCAATGCCCTGGAGAGTTTTACCGGCTCCTGTCTCAACTGGCAGGAAACCGCCGGGGAAAAAGGGCGGAGTTGGCTGGAGCTCTACCGGGAACTGCTTTATCTGCGCCAGCAAATCATTGTTCCACGCCTGGCCGGTCTGCAGGGCGGTAATGCCTGGAGCTGTACCATCGGTGCAGCCGGTCTCCATGTCCGCTGGATTCTCGGCGATGGTGCCCTGCTTGAGGTCTTTGCCAACTTTTCCAATCAACCCCTCTCCGGTTTGCTGATGGACCATGAGGCACTCCTCTATGCCCTGCCGGCCCTCGGGGCCAAGGAGGCCCTGGACCAGAAACTGGCTGGTTGGGGAATTGCCTGGTTTCTCAGGGGAAAGGAGGGGACAACCGATGGTAAAGCCTAGCTTTGGCGGGTTTTGTAACCTTCTTGGCATCGAGTGTTGCTCCCCTGGCGGAGAGGATTCCATTGACAATCTCACCGGCGAAGAGCAGTGTGCTGCTCTTCGCCCCTGGGGTATAGACTGCGCCGATCGGCAAAAGCTGACCGCGGCATTTGACAGACTCAGTCAGGACAGGTGGTTTCGGCTGATTGAGCCTTACCTGGTCGTGGCTGTTCAAGCGGCGTCGGTTCAGGTTGAAATCCACCTGCCAGAGCAGTTTGCCGGAGACCGGCTGCGCTGGACCTTTTCGGAGGAAAGCGGCCCGACAGCCTCCGGTGAAATTCTTCTAGCCGAATTGAGCACGGGGGGAAAACGGCAGTTTGGCCAAGTCAGCTACCTCGCCCTGATTTTTCACCTCGACCATCGCCGGCCAGAGCCTGGCTACCATCGCCTTGAGCTGCTCATCGGTGACGAACACCATCGCTGGGTGCGGGGCAAAAGTACGGTAGTAGTTACTCCCGAGAACTGTTACCTCCCCCCCGGCCTTCATGGGGATGCACGGCTCTGGGGGATCTCTTGTGATCTTGCTTCGGTCCGTTCCCGGCGGAACTGGGGGATCGGTGATCTGACCGATTTGAAAAACCTCCTCGGCTGGGCCGCGGCAAACGGGGCGGCGAGCGTGGCGGTCTCCTCACTCCACTACCGATCTTTGTTCGGAGAGAGGCCTGACCCGCTATCGCCGCCTTCCGCACTGCGCTTTTTCGACCCGGTGTATCTTGATCTTCAAGCGGTGGCCGATTTTCAGGAGTGCGAGGAGGTGGCAAGCCTGGTCAACGAACCCGCTTTTCAGATGCATCTTACCACCCTTGGCGAAGGAGCAGACGTGTCGCGCAGTCAGGTCGTGGCGCTTAAAGCGGGTATTGCCGATAAGCTATGGCGCCATTTTCAGGAGAGCCATCTCGAGCCTGAGACCGGCAGGGGACGTCATTTTCGGGACTTTCAGGAAGCGGGAGGAGCGTCGCTGGCGGCTTTTGCCCTCTATGCGGCACTGGTTGATGTTTACCAGGCTGCAGAGGCAGGGGAGG
>JAZBOD010000286.1:0-2794 GCA_036350955.1 Desulforhopalus sp.
GGCCGACAGTTAACCACACCTCTTGCGGCCAGTCACCGGAAAAAGCTGGTCAACTCGTGCTCTTTGCGACGTACGGGGTAAATCGTTTCGGGATTCTCAGCAAAAGCTCGACCACTATGGTATAGTCATTCCTCAAGATCTGATGACTCCTCCCCAGCCCTGAACCACCGGACAGCTCCCCTGCCCTGAGGTTGCCCTCCATGGAATTGATCGATACCCACTGCCACCTTGATATTACCGAGTTTCAGGGAAGATTTGCCACACTGCTTGCCCAGGCCCGCAGTGCCGGAGTTGGTCGACTGGTGCTCCCCGGCGTTGACCAGAGTGGCTGGAAGCGTCTGCTTGAGCTCTGCCGCGAGGAAAATGGCCTTTACCCCGCCCCTGGTCTCCATCCCCTCTATCTCCCCGGCCATCGACCGGCCCATCTCACCGAGCTGAGCGAACTGGCCCAACGGGAGAAGCTTGTTGCGCTTGGGGAAATTGGCCTCGACTACTTTGCCACAGAAGTAAACCGGGCGGCACAGCAGGAGCTCTTCGAGGAGCAGTTGCGCATTGCCACCTCCGCCCGACTCCCGGTTCTTCTCCACGTGCGCAAGGCCCACGACCAGGTCCTGGCAACCCTGCGCCGCAAGCGCTTTCGCTACGGCGGGATCGTTCATGCCTATGGCGGAAGCCGTCAGCAGGCCGACCAGTATCTTGGCCTTGGCTTTTGCCTCGGCCTCTGCGGGACCATTACCTATTCGCGGGCGCGAAGGATAAGAGCGATCGCCGCCGACTTTCCCGCCGAAGGGTTGGTGCTGGAAACCGATGCCCCGGACATCCCCCCGGCAGCTCATCGGGGTGAAGAGAACCTCCCGGAGTATCTTCCCGAGGTGCTCAACGCCCTCGCTGAGCTGCGCCAGCAGTCCGCCGAAAACCTCGCGGCACTCACCTCGGCAAATGCCTGCCGGGTACTCTCCCTGCCATCTTGAGGTCTTTTGGCATCACCGCTTCCCTCCCTGCAGTTGCCACCTTTCCGGCATCAACCAACGAGGGAAGAGTCAAGGCGATTGCGGTGGCGGTCCGAAAATCCGGTCGGTGAATCTCACGTACCAGGCGGCCGACTGCACCTGAATGATATAGGCGAGGGCGATGACCAGGGCGGCGTCTGCTCCCTGGGATCCGAAAGCGTTCATCGCAATTGCCAGGGCAATCGACAGATTGCGCATCACCGTCCCGTACACCAGGGCAATGGCATCGCCGCGGCGAAAGAGTGCCTTGCCAACCAAAGTACTGAGCAGGAAATTTGCCAGGTAGAGCAGCAGCAGTGGCACAAAGACCGTGCCCACCAGGCCCGGATTGGCAAAAATCTGTTCAGCTTTGAGGGCAATCGCCACAAAGACGATGCCGAGGACGCCGACCGTTGACAGTGCCGGAAAACGAGGGGCAAGATCCTTTTTGAACTTTTCCGGGCCATGCTTTTTCAGAAGACTCTGCCGGGTCAGATGGCCAAGCAGCATCGGGATAAAGACGATTATGACAATCTGCTTGATGACCAGCCATATATCCACTTCGACCTCGGCGCCTAGCAGGAGCTGAACGTAAAAGGGAGTCATCAGGGAACCCAGAGTCAGACCGATTACCGTCATATTGATCGCCGCGCCGAGGTTTCCCTTGGCAAAGCCGGTCCAGGAGATGGTCATCCCACTGGTCGGCAGAAGCGCGGCCAGGAGCAGGCCGAGGGCGAGATAGGGCTGGTCGGCAAAGAAAAACCGGCCAAGACCGTATGCCAGAAAAGGGATGAGACCGAAATTGATCACCTGGGTAAAGGTCTGCAGCCGGACATTTTTGATTCCCTCCCGCAGGTGCTTGAGATTAAGGGTCACCATCATCGGATAGACCATCATGAAGGTGAACGGAATGATCAACATCTTCAGTTGGGCTATCAGAGAGGTATCAAAAGCCACTCCGAAAAAAAATCCGGCGAGCATCATTACCGGAATAGCGGTTACCAGATTTTTATTTAATTTCAGCAAATAATTCCACATAGAACCTCCTGCCAGAACCAACTGCTCTCTCACCACCGTCTCTTTTTAGTACCATAGAAATTCACTCTTGCTTTTTATGAGTGAATTTCGTGAAGGTACCTATCCCCTCTGCTGTCGAGGGGATTATCGCCCTTGGGTTGCGTGCGCCAGCCGGCTTGAGCTCTTCCCTGACCCACAAGGCGTTTTTATCACATCGCCTCTTCGATCATCTCCTCGATCTTTCGATAGGTCTCCGACAGTGACCGGGGAAACTGGGCATCGTCCACCGCCGCCTGGATAAATTCCTCCGGCAAACGGAGAAATCGAATCTGAGTCCTGCCTTCCTGGGTAAAGGTGATCACGTATTTGGGCATGAGAATCGCCCGTTCCGGATTGATACCAAGGCTTTGTGCCGCTTTTTCCGGCTTACAGATCTGCAGCATGTGCAGGTCAAAACCTTCGGCTACCTCGACCCCGTGGTTGCCGAAGGTATGGGCCATGTCCATAGTGGTTTCGTTGTGAATGACAAAGCCGAATTTCTCGGCGACCGTGGCGAGATCGCGGGCAAACTGATCGACGCCTTTCGCGGTTTCCGCGGCGTAGACAGGATGGGTCGTCATAACTTTTCCCCCTTTAAGTTAATGGGTAACAAAAACTCCAGGACAGAATTGTTGTTTTGTGCATAAACCCACACTACAGCGCACCCCAGGGGCTGTCAATACGGTATTTAATTAAATTGTTTAATTTGAGGGGAGCGGTGATTTATAATAGCCGAAAACCCAGCAGAA
>JAZBOD010000287.1:0-2766 GCA_036350955.1 Desulforhopalus sp.
GTTCGGCGTTCTCTTCATCGTCAATATTCAGATCGCCTACCTCACTCCGCCCTTTGGTTTTGTGCTCTTCTGGATCAAGAGCATCCTGCCGCCTGATGTGACCATGGGGGATGTCTATAAATCGGTCGGTCCGTTTATCGTGCTGCAATTGATTGGTCTGACATTGATTTTCTTTTTCCCCCAAATAGCAGTGTGGCTGCCGAACCTGATGAAGTGAGGCTGCCACAGTCGGAGGAGAAATCTATCAGTCCGGGGACAACAGGGTTTTAACTTAAGGCGGGCTGACGCTCGCAACCAAGGGTGACGATCCCCTCCCACAGCAGAGGGGATAAGTTCCTTCACGAAATTCATTTCAAAAAACAAGAAATGAATTTCTAAGGTACTAAAAAAAAGAAATGGTGGGGTTGGGAGATCGCGATGAAAATATGGCACAGGATCGAAAAAAGTATTGATATTATAGCTGAAGTAAATGGGAGGATCGGCTGGCTGCTGGTTCTCTATTGCATGATTTTTGGCGTGACCGATGTCTTTTTACGTTACGCCCTGAATTCCCCCTCCCTGTGGATCAGTACCACCCTGCAGGTGGCGATGGTCCTGATGGCCTGCGTTGGCGGGGTGTACGCCCTGAACGCCGATTCCTTTGTCAAACTGGATCTTTTTTATGCCAATTTCTCCAAAAGGACCAAGGCGATCTGCGATATTATCACTTCGCTCTTCTCCTTTCTATTTTTGGGGGTTCTCATCTGGAAAGGGACTGTTTCCGGGTTGTTTTCCCTGAAACTCCTTCAAGTTACGCCAACGGCAATCCCGATTCCGATGTACCCGATAAAGCTCTTTATCCCGGTTGCCGGTTTTTTTGTCCTGCTGGTTGTGATTAAAAAATTAGTCAATGATATTATCACGGTAGTTACCTATCAAAAGAAAGATTAAGACAAACACTCTGCAACAGGAGGAATATTTAGCCCATGTCGTGAAGTCAGGTGAAGGGCGCCTGTTCAGGCAGTATTCACTGCTGCCAACAGCAGACGCAAATTGAAGATAAACTGGAGGGAACTGCAATGAAAAAGTATTCAAGGGGATTAGTCGCTTCGCTGCTTGCGTTGAGCATCACCGCATTACCGCTTTCGGTGGTTGCCGAGGAGGTTTACGGACCTCCCGACAAGGTGACAGAATGGTTGTTTCAGCCCTGTTTTGACTCATCCGATGCCGGCTGGTCACTGGGTATCGTCCCGTGGGTCAAGGCTGTTGAAGAGGCAACCCAGGGCACAATCAAGATTCAACTCGAGCCGGCCGGGGCCATTACCAGCGGTGATGAGGCCTTCGGTGCTACGGCAGCCGGGATGATCGACGTCTATGCCGGCTGGGCAACGGTTTACGGCGGTGATATGCCGGAAGGGATGCTCGCCTTTGGCCTGGCAATGGGCGCTAATAACCATCGTGATGCCTGGGCGGCGATGTGGGGTGACCCCAAGTACCGTATCGGTGACCTGGTTCAGGCGGCAGCCAATGACCGAAACCTGCAGTGGGTCGGCTGGACCAGTCAGGGGCCCAATGCCGCCTTTACCAACTTCCCGGTAAACAAGATGGAAGACTTTCAAGGGAAAAAGATGCGTGCCGGCGGGCCACACGCCCTGTTCCATGAAGCGATGGGTGGGGCACCGGTGGCGATGGCCGGTGGCGATATCTACACTGCGATCAAACTGGGGACCATCGAGGGTACCTACTGGGATACCGGTGGGATAGATGACATGTCCTTCCACGAGGTGATCAAATATGCGATCATGCCCGGCTGGTGTCCGGCGCAGCACCAGTAGATCTATGTCAACCTCGACAAATGGAAGGCGCTGAACCAGTGGCAGCGCGACCGTATCAATGAGGTCTTCATGCCGACCTATTTTGAGACCAGCCGGCTCCATGCTCAGGGCGTCGACGAGGCTTTGGAGATACTGGTCAAGGCCGGCGGTGAGGTGATCTATCTTCCCGAGGAAGAGGTCAAAAGAATCCGGGAAAAATCAATCAGTGATGTCTGGCCGAAGGTTGCCGAAAAATCCGAGCGGAGCGCCGAGGGCGTGCGGTTGTGGACCGAATTCTTAAAAGATATCGGTGAAATTGAGTAGGACTGGCATAGATTCTCTGATCTGTTCAGCGGGCTGAACAGATCAGAGGAGGCTGGGGTTTTATCTCAACCAAGAAAGGAAAAGGTGCGTCCGTTCCGGTTTTCCCGGAAGAAGCGGGCGCACCTTATTCTTTTTTGTCCGCTGGTTTTCGGCGGTGGAGGCGCGAATTATTTGCTTTCGGGCAGGGAGGTGATTGTCCCGTCCCAGGTATCTACCTTTGCCGAGATCTCGCTATCCTCGGAAAACCAGGTATGGGTGACGTTTTTGGTTTCCGTGAAAAAGGCAAAGCCATCCCGGCCCATGACATGGAGGTCGCCAAAAAATGATTGCTTGTGTCCGGTGAAGCCAAAAATGCCGAGCGGCACAGGGATCCCGACATTGATCCCGACCATTCCCGCATCGGTTCGTTTGGCAAATTCCCGGGCGTAAAAGCCGTTCTGGGTATAGATCACCGACCCGTTGGCGAAACGGTTGGCGTTCATCACCTGCAGCCCCTCTTCAAAGGAGTCTACCCGCTTAATGCAGAGCACCGGGCCAAAGATCTCCTCCTGGCCGATGGTCATCTCTTCGGTGACATGATCAAAGATCGTCGGGCCGATAAAGAACCCCTCTTCGCAGCCCGGGGGAACCGCCGGATTCCGGCCATCCA
>JAZBOD010000288.1:0-2929 GCA_036350955.1 Desulforhopalus sp.
ACCCTTGACCTGCGCAATGTGCCGACGGTGGTCTGGGACCAGGGGAGAACGGCTGAGAGCCGTGAACTGCTCAGCCTCTTTGCCGGCTCCCCCTATTTTGCCATCAAGGGCTACCGGGACAATTACCGCGAACTGCAGGAGGACCTCGACCGCGGCCGGGCGATGGTGGCCATCGTCATCCCCGGCGACTTTGCCGCCAGGGTACAGGCGGCAAAGCCGGTGCAGATCCAGATCCTCGGCGATGGCAGCGACGCCAACACCTCCCGCCTGGCGATGAACTACGCCGCGACTATCGGGGCGATCTACGCCCGCACCGTCACCGCGGAACGGATGCTTCTGCAAGGGCGAGGCGAACTCCGGCAGCCGGTTGATCTCCAGCAGCGCGCCTGGTACAATCCCGGCCTGCGCAGCGAAAATGCCCTCATTCCGGGGATAATCGCCCTGGTAATGATCGTCGTTGCCGCCCTGCTCACCAGCACGACCATTGCCAAAGAGTGGGAAACCGGCACCATGGAACAGCTGATTGCCACGCCACTGCGCGGCCCGGAGCTGCTCTTTGGCAAGATCGTCCCCTATTTTGTCATCGGGATGATTGATGTCGCTCTGGCGGTACTGGTGGGCAGCTGGGTCTTTGCGGTGCCAATCGTCGGCAATGCCGCCCTGCTCTTTGCCATGTCGGCCCTGTTCCTCACCGGGGCGCTGTTTTTTGGCCTGCTGCTCAGCATCAGGCTCAAATCCCAGGTATTGGCCAATCAGCTGGCGATCATTACCGGTTTTCTGCCGACGCTCCTGCTCAGCGGCTTCGTCTTTGCCATAGAGAACATGCCGCTGCCCCTGCAGATCCTCACCACTATCGTTCCGGCGCGCTACTTTATCACCATTCTCCGCGGCATCTATCTCAAGGGCATAGGTCTGGAGATCCTCTGGCTCAATGCGCTCTTTCTGGTCATTTACGCCCTGGTTGTCATGCTGGCCGCCAACCGCAAATTTTCCTTCAAGCTGGAGTAGGCGATGTGGCGACGGCTTTACTGCATGCTGGTCAAGGAGTTTCTCCAGATGCTCCGTGATCCGCGGATGCGGGTGGTGGTCTTCGGCACCCCGGTGATCCAGATGACCGTGATGGCCTTTGCCCTGACCACCGACGTCACCAATATCCGCCTGGCGGTCCTTGATATGGACAGGACCCCGGCTTCGCGGGAATTGATCAGCGCCTTTACCGCCGCCGGGTATTTTCGGATCAGCGACTATCTAGCCGATTCCACTGAGATAACCCCGTTGCTCGACCGCTCTGCCGTCCGGGCGGTTCTGCAGATCCCGAGCGGGTTTGGCAGAGAGCTCAGTCACGGCCGGACCGTGAAGATCCAGCTGCTCACCGACGGCACCGACAGCAACAGCACCGCCATTGTCTTCGGCTATGCCGGTACCCTTATCGGCGAATACAACGACCGGATGCTCCACCGTCATCTAGCAAGAAAAGGGATCACCGAGCCGCCGGTGCAGATCGAGACCGTCGGCCGCGCCTGGTACAACCCCAACCAGGAGAGCCATTTCTACTATGTGCCGTCACTGATCGCCACCATGCTGTTTATTTTCAGCCTGCTCCTGACCAGTATCGGCATCGTCCGGGAAAAGGAGATCGGCACCATCGAACAGGTGATGGTCACGCCGATCCGCCGCAGCGAATTCATCCTCGGCAAGACCATCCCCTATATGCTCACCGGCTATATCTCGATGACCTTCATGCTGCTGGTGGCCTATCTGGTCTTCGCTGTCGAGGTCCGGGGCAGTATACTCCTGCTCTATGGCCTGACCGGTATCTATCTTGCCGGCAATATGGGTATAGCCCTGATTATCAGCGCCGGAGCCCAGAGTCAGCAGCAGGCGCTGCTCACCAGTTTTCTGGTGCTGATGCCCTCGGTGATGCTCAGCGGCTTTCTCTTTCCGGTGACCAACATGCCGGAGTCGATCCGCCTGGCCACCATCGGCAACCCGATGCGCTGGTACCTGGAGATCCTCCGCGGCATCGTCATGAAGGATGTCGGTATTGCCGCCCTGTGGCCGGCGATCCTGATGCAGTGTGGCCTGACCCTGACCTTCCTGACGGTTGCCATCGGCCGTTTCAAAAAGACTCTGGCTTAGCGGCAGGTGATCCTCACTCTCGCATCCGTTTCAGTTTGCGCCACAGGGTTGACCGGCTGATCCCGAGCAGTCTGGCGGCATCGGTGTGCTTGCCCCGGCTCAATTTCAGGGCCTGCCTTATCTCCTCCATTTGGTCATTGTGCAGTTGGCTGTGGATTTCGTTTTCATGCTGATCTTCCAGGTGCTGGCGGACCATCTCGGTACTGATGCTTTTTCCCTTTATTGTCGAGAGAATGCGCTCAATGATGTTTTGCAGCTCGCGGATATTTCCAGGCCAGTTGTACCGGGTCAGCTCTTCCAGGGCCTTATTGCTGAATTCGAGTGGCTGATTCATTTTATCTGCATGTTTTTTAAGGAAAAAACGGGCAAGAGCAACGACATCTTCGATCCGGTCCCGCAACGGGTAGAGTTTTAATTGCAGAACATTGAGCCGGTAGTAGAGGTCGGCCCGAAATTCGTTATCTTTGACCAGCCTTTTCAAGGACTTATTGGTTGCGGAGATGATCCTCACATCAACTGGCGTAACCCGGTCACTGCCCAGGCGCATTACCTGCTTTTCCTGGAGTACCCGCAACAGTTTTCCCTGAGTCATTCCCGTCAGTTCAGCAATTTCATCGAGAAACAGCGTGCCGCCGTGGGCGACCTCGAAAAGACCCGCCTTGCCCTTTGGGCTGGCACCGGTGAAGGCGCCACCGACATAGCCGAACAACTCGCTTTCAAGAATCTGCTCCGGCAGGGCGGCGCAGTTCAGCGCGACGAAGGGACCTTTTTTGCGGTTGCTGCCGTTATG
>JAZBOD010000289.1:0-5337 GCA_036350955.1 Desulforhopalus sp.
CCTGGGGAAATACGGCAATGATCTGCCGGGAAACCCCGATTTTCCTCTCCTGCTTGATCAACTCAGCCGAGCCACCCCGAAGACCTTTTACCGGATCAGCTCGCTTGAGCCCACGGAAATCAGCGACACCCTGCTGACGCTGATCGCCGAACGCGACAATATCCAACCCCACCTGCACATCCCGCTGCAGAGTGGTGAGGAGAGGATCCTTGCCCGGATGAACCGCCGGTACAGCACCAGCCAGTTTCGCGAGGTGATCAGCCGCTGCAGGACAGTGCTGCCTGACGCGGGAATTGGCATCGATATCATGGCCGGCTTTCCCGGAGAGAGCGAAGAGCAGTTCAGCTCCTCCTATGATTTTATCGCATCGCTGGAGTGCAGCTACCTCCATGCCTTCCCCTATTCTGCCAGGCCGGGAACAGCCGCGGCTCTCTACCCCGATCAATTGAAAAAGGCGATCAAGGAGCGCCGGGTCAGGCAATTGCGCCAGCTGAGTGAAACAAAACGCCGGCAGTTTCACCAGTCCCAGCTTGGCCGGACCCACTCGGTACTCAGCGAAGGCCGGCGCGACAATGACGGCCTGCTCCACGGTTTTACCGGGAACTACATTCCGGTGCACTTCCCCGGCCCAGACAGCCTTTTCAATACCATCAGCCAGGTACGGCTGTTGCACCTGCAGGGCGACAGCGTCATTGGCCAACGGCAAAGCCATTCATGAAGATTGAAATTATCGCCATCGGCGACGAACTCACCTCCGGCAGGATCATCAACACCACCAGCAGCTTTGCCGCGAGGAATCTCTTTGAGGCCGGCTATGAAATCTACGCGATGAACACCATTGGCGACACCCCCGCGCTGATCGGTGAAGCGCTGAAACAGGCGCTCAACCGGGCGGACGCAATTCTGGTTACCGGCGGTCTCGGCAGCACCGACGACGACCTGACCAACGAAGCGGTATCGAAGGCGCTTAATCGCCCGACCATGCCCAATCTGGAAATCCTTTCCAGTATTCGCAGCCATCTCGATGAGATAACCAGTACCCCGGTGAGCCGTCTCGAAAAACTCGCCTGGCTGCCCACCGGCGCCGAGGCGCTCAGCCCCCGCTCGCGGATGGCCGGCTACCAGCTTATCCATGAGGATAAACCGATATTTTTTCTGCCGGGTATTCCCAGCCAGATGCAGCAACTGCTGGTCGAAGAGGTGCTCCCGAAACTCTCCACCTGGCACAAAGACCACCGCCTGGCCACCTATCAGCGCATATTTCGAATTTTCAACCTGCCGGAGACCGAAGTCAACCGGCGGATAGCCACGCTTGACCTCAGCCCGGATGTGCAGATTGGCTACTACCCGGTCTACCCCGAAGTCCACCTCAGTCTCACAGTCCGCGATAAAAAGACCAACAACGCCAGAAGGCTTTTCAACTCCTCCTGCAAGGCCGTCGACACCGTCCTCGGCGATGCCATCTATGGCTACGATCGGGACTCGATGGAACGGGTAGTGGGACGTCTGCTCCTGGAACACAGCTTGCACTTAGTCGTAGCAGAGTCCTGCACCGGGGGGATGATCGCCGCGGCCCTGACCGATATCCCGGGAAGTTCAGCCTATTTTCTCGGCGGAGTTGTCGCCTACGACAACCGCCTGAAATGCGAATATCTGACCGTTTCGGAAGCACTTCTGGCCAGTCAGGGAGCGGTCAGCCGTGAGGTGGCGGAAGCGATGGCGGTAGGGGTTCGGACCCGGAGCGGTGCCGACATTGCCCTGGCGGTCACCGGTATTGCCGGGCCTGGTGGTGGCACAGAGGCAAAACCCCTGGGGACAGTCTACATCGCCATTGCCACCAGCGAGGAAAACTGGGTTACCAAATTTCACTTTCCCGGAGATCGCCAGCAGGTAAGAGAAATTTCCGCGAAAAGTGGCCTGGATTTGGTACGGAAATACCTCCTGCAAAAGCAAAAAACCCGCAAATCGGAAAAGTGATCACCACTCGGGACACTTTCCTATGAGATTTTTATCGCTTCTCCGTGGTATGGTAACCACGGTTTGCTCACCTATCCCACTCACCCCAGAATCAGATTGGAGATGAATATGGCCGCAGGGTTATCCAAAGAGAAAAGCAGCAGCGTCGACAACGCAATAAGCCAGATCCAACGCCAGTTCGGCAAAGGTTCGATCATGCGCCTTGGCGCCCACGAAACCGAAAATATCCCGGTGATCCCCACCGGCTCCTTGAGCCTGGATATCGCCCTTGGAGTCGGCGGATTCCCCAAAGGGCGGGTCACCGAAATCTACGGCCCGGAATCTTCCGGCAAGACGACTCTGGCGCTGCATGTTGTTGCTGAAGCCCAGAGAGCCGGAGGCACCGCAGCGTTTATCGATGCCGAACACGCCCTCGACACCAGCTATGCCGAACGCCTGGGAGTCGATATCGACAACCTGCTGGTCTCCCAGCCGGACTACGGCGAACAGGCCCTGGAAATCGCCGAGATTTTGATCCGTTCCGGTGGGGTAGATGTCATCGTTATCGACTCGGTAGCCGCCCTTGTCCCCAAGGCGGAAATCGACGGCAACGTCGGTGATGCCCATGTCGGCCTTCAGGCACGGTTGATGTCCCAGGCGATGCGCAAATTTACCGGAGTACTCAGCCGCAGCAATACCATTTTGATCTTTATCAACCAGATCAGAATGAAGATCGGGGTAATGTTCGGTAATCCGGAAACCACCACCGGTGGTAACGCTTTGAAATTTTACTCCTCCCTGCGCCTGGATATCAGAAGAATCGGCCAGATCAAAGAGGGACAGGACGTTGTCGGCAACCGAACCAGAGTCAAAGTCGTGAAAAACAAGGTAGCTCCGCCATTTAAGGAGGCGGAGTTCGATATCATCTACTGCGAGGGCATTTCTAAGGTTGGCGACATGCTTGATCTCGCCGTCAATTTGGAAATCGTCGAAAAGAGCGGTTCCTGGTACGCCTACAACTCCGAGAGAATTGGTCAGGGTCGGGAAAATGCCAAACGCTTTCTCACGGAACAGCCGGAGATGTGCGCCGAAATCGAAAACAAGGTGCGGATGGCCTACGGCATGAAACCGACAACCGAAAAGGCACCTGCTGAAACCGTTCCGAACACCAGCAGTTAGCCCGGATTTTTCAAAAAGAGACACTCCCCCGGAAATTGGGGTCAGGCCCCTGTGCCAAGGAAAAGAGCGATCGATGTCCACCCAAACCATGAGTCAGATAAAGTCCTACGATGTCATCATTGTCGGCGGCGGCCCAGCCGGGCTGTTTGCCGCCTACTATCTCGCCGAACACTCGCCCCTGAAGGTTCTGGTCATTGAAAAGGGCAAAGCCTCCCTCAAGCGGCAATGTCCGATCAAAAACGGCGGCTGCATCAAATGCCGCCCATGCAACATTCTCTGCGGAATCGGTGGCGCTGGCCTTTTCTCCGACGGGAAACTCAATTTTATTCATAAACTCGGCAAAACCGACCTCACCCAGTTCCTCAACGTCTCGGAAGCAATGGCCCTTATCGATGAAACCGAGGCCATTTTCAACCGTTTCAACATGGACGGGAAAATTTTCCCGACCGACATGGAGAAAGCCCTGAATATCCGTAAAGAGGCGCGAAAACAGGGCATCGACCTACTGATCATCAAGCAGAAACATCTTGGCAGCGATAATCTGCCCGGTCACATTGCCAAGATGGCCGACTACGTAGCCGACCGAGGAGTGGCGTTCCACCATTCCGAGGAAGCCAAGGAAGTCCTCGTCGAAAAGGGATCTGTAGTCGGGGTGAAAACCAACCGGGCCACCTACCTGGCCCCCCAGGTCATCCTCGCCCCAGGCAGGGTTGGCGCGGAATGGGTGGCCAACGTCGCCCGGCAGCACGGTATCGAAGTCTCGCAGCGGGGCATCGAGGTCGGGGTCCGGGTCGAGGTCCACAATGAGATCATGCAGGATATCTGCACGACGATCTACGATCCAACTTTTTTTGTCCGGACCACCAAATACGACGACCAGACCCGGACTTTCTGCACCAACTACGGCGGCTACGTCGCCCTTGAGAACTACCAGAACTTTGTCTGTGTCAACGGGCACGCCTTCATGGACAAAAAGTCAGACAACACCAACTTTGCCTTTCTCTCCAAGGTTGTCCTCACCGACCCGGTTGAAGACAATCAGGCCTACGGAGAATCGATCGGCAAACTTGCTACCCTGATTGGTGGCGGCAAACCGATTCTCCAGCGCTACGGTGACCTGAAAAGGGGCCGTCGCTCCACCTGGAACCGGGTGCAGAACAGCTACATTGAACCGACCCTGAAAAGTGTCACCTGCGGCGATATCGCCATGGCCCTCCCGGAAAGGATTCTCACCAACCTCATCGACGGTCTTGATCAGCTCAACCAGGTCATTCCAGGGGTAGCCAATGACGAGACCCTGCTCTATGCCCCGGAAATCAAATTCTTTGCCACCCAGGTTGCTACGGACCGTAACCTGCAGACCGAGATAGGCGGTCTCTATGTTGCAGGTGACGGTCCAGGGGTTGCCGGCAATATCGTTTCAGCTACCGCCACGGCCCTGATTCCCTGTAAGGATATCATTGCTCGCCTAGGGTAATGATTGGTGCATTTTTCGCCCATTTGTGGTTGACTGGAACAGAAATCCTGGTATATTTCACCTTGTAAGAATGATTATCATTAAACCTTAAGGAGAACAACCATGCAGAAAATGGAATGTCCGTGCGGGTATATTTACGATCCGGCAGTTGGTGATGACAGCAGCGGTGTTGCCCCCGGTACCGCCTGGGAAGATCTTCCCGAAAACTGGTGCTGCCCACTTTGCGGGGCAGAAAAATCAGCCTTCTGGAAAGCTGACTGATTCACCGAAAAGCTGCAGAGGTTGGGAGACCACGAACTGCAGTTTTTTTTACGGACAGCTGTTAGTGTTCACTAACTATATTTGCAACAATCAACTCTGGAGAAGCAGCCATGGCCCTACTCGTTACTCAACCAGCTCCTGACTTTACTGCCACTGCAGTCATGCCCGACAATTCCTTTGAAGATGACTTTACTCTCTCCTCTTTTCGGGGAAAATACGTTCTGCTCTTTTTCTACCCCCTCGACTTCACTTTCGTCTGCCCCTCGGAGATCCTTGCCTTTGATCGAGCCAACAGCGAATTTGCCGAGCACAACTGCCAGATTATCGGGGTGTCGATTGACTCCCCGTACTCCCATTATGCGTGGAAAAATATGCCGGTACAGGATGGTGGGATAGGAAAGATCTCTTTTCCCCTGGTGGCCGATCTTGATAAATCGATTTCCAAAGCCTACGAGGTTCTCCTC
>JAZBOD010000290.1:0-7614 GCA_036350955.1 Desulforhopalus sp.
CGTGATACCTTCTACGCTGTCGAGGAGTACGGTGACGCCAGCTGGGACAACGGTACCACCCAGAACCGCCTCGTTCCCGAGGGCCTGATTGAGACCGCGACTTCCCTGCAACGCAGTTTCTTTGCTGACAGCGAAGATTCCTCGAAAGGTTTTATCCATCTGCTTCGCCCCTTTATCAATTACAGCTATATCCCCGATGTCGACCAGGATGAGCTGCCGCGCTTTGACGACGTCGATTTCGTCGGTGAACAAAACACCATCTCCTACGGCATTGACAACTTCATCAACTTCCTTCGCAATCAGGTCAACGGCAGCTACAGCGGCAATGACTACCTGTGGTGGAAGCTGGAGCAGTCCTACGACCTCCGCGATGTGGGCTCCGACGAGCCATTCAGCGATATTGAATCCCGCCTGGAGTGGCGGCCCTACCACAATACCTACATGCTTTACAAAGCCGCCTACGATGTCTATGAAAGCGAATTCCCGGAGCATACTCTGGAAGGCGGGTTGATCAACAGCCGTGGCGACCAGTTCACTGTTGATTACAGTTTCAAGGATCGGGAAAACATCGAGCAGATCAACGCCTCGATTCTCGCCCATATCTCCGCCAGCTGGATCGCCGGGGCACTTATCGAGCACTCCCTTTCCCAGGAGGAGACGATCCGGACCACCGCCTCGCTGACCTACCAGGCGCTCTGCTGGTCAGTGCGGTTCGAAACCGAATACACCCCGACCGATACCACCTTTTTGGTCCTCTTCAACCTGGCCAACATCGGTATGCCCTTTGGTATCGAGCTGTAGACGACCAGAGGAAAGGCAGATCAACCCTCCCGGGGCGGCTGCACCGCCCCAAGGAAGTTTTCGTGCACTGTGACATCTTTAACGGGGACGCCGACGGGATCTTCTCCCTGCACATCTTTCGCCTGGAGAACCCCGACAACGGCAGCCGGCTGGTAACCGGGGTCAAGCGCGACATCCGTCTGCTCTCCGGCCTCGACGCCAGCCAGGTCAGTTCGCTGGCGGTTTTTGACATCTCCCTCGACAGTAACCGTACCGCCCTGGGGGAGCTGCTCCAGGCCGGCTGCCGGATCGACTACTTTGACCACCACTTTGCCGGAGAGATCCCCGATTCGCCGGGCCTCCGGGCGCGGATCGACACCTCGGCGGAGACCTGTACCGCGCTGATCGTCAATGCCGAGTTCGGCGGCCGCCATCCGCTCTGGGCGATCTGCGGTGCCTATGGCGACAATCTGCATATCCCGGCGGAGGCCCTGGCCAAAGCCCAAGGGCTCTCGCCAGAACAGACCCACCGCCTGCAGGAGCTGGGCGAATTGTTCAACTACAACGGCTACGGCGAGACTGTGGCCGATCTCCATTTTCCCCCTGACCGGCTCTATCGGGGACTGCAGGGGCTGATCAGCCCCTTTGACTACCTGGAACAGGCCGAGGAGCCGGCGGTACTGCGGGATGGCTACCGGGAGGATCTCAACCGGGCACTGCAGGTGCCGGCCGAACCGGTCAGCGGCAGAAGCCGCCTCTATCTGCTTCCTGGCGAGGCTTGGGCCAGACGGGTAGCCGGAGTCTTTGCCAACCTCAAGGCCCAGGAGCGGCCGGAAGCGGCCCACGCCATCGCCACCGAAAACGGTGATGGCTCGCTGCGCTTCAGTGTCCGGGCACCGCTGGCCGACCGCCGCGACGCCGACCGGCTCTGCCGGGCGTACCCTTCAGGGGGCGGACGGGCGGCGGCCGCCGGGATCAACGCCCTCCCCGCCGACCAGCTGAACAGCTTCATCGACCACTTCAACGCCCTCTACCCCTGATCATGACCGGGCGGCATACCCGGCCGGTACGGCCAAGCGCCCCGCCCCCCCACCGGCACAGCTGGGCACAATTTGTCCAGATCATCCTTCTGCTGCTGCTTGGCTGCGGCTGGGGCCAGGCGATGGCCGCTGCCCCGCCCCGCGGCGACGAGCTGATCGACCTGACCAGCGAGCATTACCGCGAGCTGTTTGCCGAGCTCGCTACGGCCCACAATTTCCGTGATGAAGAGCTGAGCCGGCTCTTTACCGGCCTGCGGGTCAATCCCCGGGTCCTGCGGTTGATCGACCTCCCCGGAGAAGCCAAACCCTACTACGCCTACCGCAGGCTGTTCATCAACGCCAAGTCCATTGCCGCCGGGCGGAACAGCCTCAGTGTCCGCCGGGGGTTGTTCGACCGGATCGAGGCACATTTCGGGGTCAACCGGGAAGTTATCGTCGCCATCTGGGCGATCGAATCACGGTTTGGCACCAACACCGGCGGTTTTGCCCTGTTCCAGAGCCTCAACACCCTCTTTGACCGCTATCCCCGCCGGGCCGAATTCTTTCGCAGCGAGCTGGTCGAGTTTCTCCTGCTCTGCCGGGCCAACGGGCTTGATCCCCTGAAGGTGAAGGGCTCCTACGCCGGGGCCTTCGGCCAGGCCCAGTTCATGCCGTCGAGCTTCAACCGCCACGCAGTCGATTTTGACGGTGACGGCACCATCGATCTGTTTGGTTCGCTGCCGGATATCTTTGCCTCGATCGCCAATTACCTCGCCCATTTCGGCTGGACCCTGGACAGCCCGCTCTATGCCGAACTGGGTGATCAACTGCACAGTGCCAAACTCGAAGAGGCCCTGCGCCAGGGGCGCAGCGGCCTGGTCGAATGGCAGGTGGTGGCGAGAACCCAGAACCGCCCACTGGTCGTCCCGCCGCTGGGCAAACCGCTGACCATCGTCGCCCTCGAACAAAGCCCTCGACGGGGCGGCGGTCTGCGCCATGTTGCCGGCTATCCCAATTTTCAGACCATCACCGCCTACAACCACAGCAACAAATACGCGATGGCGGTGAGCGAGCTGAGTGAAGCCCTGACCGAACGGTAAGCCATGCGCCTTGTTGCTCTGCTGCTCCTGCTGCTGGCCGGTGCCACGGCGCTGCTCTTTTTCGGGCTGCCCGAGCCACACCGGCCGCTGCACCGTCTCGCCCAGGCCAAGACCCTGGTCGACGATGGCGACCTCGCCTCACTGCTCGCCGCCGCCGAGCGCCAGGCCGCCTACCTCTCCCGCCAGGATCCCCGGGCAACTGTTTCTTTTGACACAGACCGGTACGACAACGCCTGGCTGCTCCACTCGGTACATACCCTGCTCGACGAACTACGCCGCACCCCGGACCAGCAGCGGCTGGCCGACTTTCTTAAGGACAACTACATCGTCTATCAGGCGGGGGGAAGAGAAGGCAAAAGAGATCGGCAGATGCTGGTTACCGGCTACTATGAGCCGCTTTTCCCCGGCAGCCTCACCCGCCAGCCGCCCTACCTCCACCCACTCTATCGCCTGCCCGGCTCCCTGGTGCAGCTGCCGGCGGAGGACGGCAAATCCCGGGTCGGCCGTTACGATAAGCAGGGCAAACCGGCACCCTTCTGGAGCCGGGCGGAGATCGAGGAGCAGGGACTCCTCGAAGGCGAGGAACTGGTCTACCTGCGGGACCCCTTCGACGCCTTTCTCCTCCACGTCCAGGGGTCGGGGCGGATTCGCCTGCCGGACGGCGAGGTCCGGGCGGTGCACTACGCCGGCAGCAACGGCCTGAGCTACAACAGCATTGGCAAACTTTTTGTCGATGAGGGGATTCTGCCGCTTGAGCAGGTGAATATCCCGGCGATGCGCGGCTATTTTGCGGCGCATCCCGAGGAGATGACGCGGATTCTGCGCCACAATCCGCGCTACATCTTTTTTGCCTGGGGCGATGATCAGGGCTCCCGGGGCAGCAGCGGTGAGGTGCTCACCCCCGGGAGATCGGTGGCTATCGACCAGGAGGTCCTTCCCGCTGGGGGCATCGCCTTTCTCGCCTCCCGCCGGCCGCTCTTTGCCGAAGACGGCCGAGTCACCGGCTGGACCGGGCTGCGCCGCCTGGTCTTCCCCCAGGATTCAGGTTCAGCGATCAAAGGGGCCGGTCGGGTTGACCTGTTCTGGGGCTCGGGCGACTACGCCGAAAGAGCCGCCGGCCAGATGAAGGAGGCCGGGCAGCTCTTTTTCCTGGTCAAAAAAGGCGCTCCCGCGAGCGCCTCTCCTGCCGAAAACTAGTTCGCCCCCTGAACCTTGAGGGTGCCGCCGGTGCCCAGGCCGCCCTTGACCTCCTGCGCCTTGTAGGAGCGCAGCGCCCGTACCATATTGTTGAACGAATCGGTAAAGGCGGCGACGATCACCTTGCCTTCGGCGGTGTTGGTGTAGCCACCGCCGCCAAGACCGACACCACCGGCGAGCAGACCACCCACCGCCCCCATGTCGACATTGCGGGCACTGCCTTCAGCAGCGGCAAGCTGGACACCGGAACGGTTGTCGATCAGGGTGAGCAGGGTGCTGGCCTCTTTGAAGTTGAGGCTGCTCCCCACTGCGGCGCCGACCGAACCGAACAGCCCGCCCAGAGCCCCGCCAATCCCCCCGGCATTCTGGTTACTGAAGGTAATCGACGGGTTCAGCGAATAGTCGGCGGCGACCATCTGCCCTTTGCCGAAGTTGGAGCCCTGGCGCAACTCCCCGGAACTGTCGAGGCTTCGCTCCATCATCACGTTATCCATCGCCCGGCCCCGCTCGACCACGACAAAGCAGCCGGACTGCTGGGCGAGCATCTTCAGCACCGGGGTGGTCGGGCCGAGTTTCCAGTCGGTGGTCAGGTAGCGGTACCAGGTTGAGCCGGTATCCTCGACCACCGCCATGGTGCCAAGGGGCTCAGCACAGCGCTCAAGCGCCGGGTTGACATTATCGGTGGCCGAGCCGGCAGCTGAACCGGTTGCGGTGGTTTTCGCCGCCGGGGAACCCATCTGCATGCCGATACAGCCGGTCAGGGTAAGGGGGAGAAGAAGTGCTGCAGAGTAGACAGCAATGCGGGTTGCAATGGTACCTTTGGCCATAATGATCTCCTTGATGGTGCTCAATGATAGGTTACATCGGCGGTACGTTACCTCGACGTAACGGCTCTCCTAAGCCATTATACTGCCGCAGACAGGAGAATATAATTAATAATTATTCAACCGGGCCATTGGCAAAACGATCTTTTCGGCCAAACCCGGCGTTATGCTGAAAATTTTCTCCTCGGAATATCGACTATGCCTGTGGGAATATTTTCGCATGCCTTAATTTTGAACGAAAATCTTCATTGTGCACCAGGCCCAATCAGCTGAAATGGGCAGGGTGCTGGCAAAAAAAGTCGCCCTCAGGTCTTTTTGCCGGCCAGCAGGGCAAAGCGCTCCCAGAAGTCGGGAAAGGATTTGGCCACGCAGCCGTCGCCGGCGATACGTACCCCGGGGACCCGCAGTCCGGCCACCGCCATGCTCATCGCCATGCGGTGGTCGTCGTAGGTTTCGACCAGGGCGCCGTGCAGCCGGGCGCCGCCGTCGCCGTGGATGACCATTGCCGACTCCCGCTCCTCCACTTCGGCACCGAGACGGCGCAGTTCGGTAACCACCGCCGAGAGGCGGTCACACTCCTTGATCCGCAGGTGGGCGATGTTTTCGATCACCGTTTCGCCATGGGCAAAGGCGGCCACCACCGCCAGGGTCGGGACCACATCGGGCATATCGCCCATATCGACCCGGATCCCTTCAAGCTGCCTGCCCCCTTGAAGGGTAATCGCCCCGCCGCCCACGCCGCTCAACTCGCAGCCCATTCGGCCAAGGAGGGGGAGGAGCATCGCATCGCCCTGCAGTGAGGGCACCGGGACGTTGGTCACCGTCACCCGGCCGCCAGTCACCGCCGCTGCGGCCCAGAAATAGGAGGCGTTTGAGGCATCACCCTCAATGGCGTAGGTTCTTGCCCGATAACACCCCTGGGGAATGCGGAAATAACTGAAATCGGCGCGGCAGTCGGCCTCGATGCCGAAGGCGGCCATCACCGACAGGGTCATCGCCACATAGGGTTTGGAGAGCACTTCGCCCTCCACCCGCAGGGTCGCCGCTTGACGGGCGTAGGGGGCGACCAGCAGCAGGCTGGAGAGATACTGGCTGCTTTTGCCCTCCGGCAGCACGGTCTCGCCGCCCTCGATTCCTGCGGCGTTGATCAACAGTGGCGGACAGCCGGTGCCGGCGGTGGCAACGATGTCCACCCCCCAGCCGCGCAGGGCTGCAAGCAGCGGGCCGATCGGCCGCTGGCGCATCCGCGCATCGCCGTCTACGCTACAGGGGGTATCGCCGAGAGCGGCAACCGAGGTTAAGAAGCGGGTGGCGGTGCCGTTGTTGCCGAGATAGATCGGCTGCTCAGCGGCACGGACCACTCCGCCGCGGCCGGCAACCCGCCACTCCTCACCCCGGTCGATGGCAATCCCGAGCTGGCTGAGAGCCTGGCTGGAGTAGTCGGTATCCTCGCTGGCCAGCGGGCCCTGCAGGATGCTGGTGCCATCGGCCAGGGCGGCGGCGATCAGCGCCCGCTGGGTAAGGCTCTTGGAGCCGGGGACGGCAAGGGCGGCATCGATCGTCGCGACCGGGGTGATTTCTCGCATGGTTGTTTTTCCGTTGCTGGTTATCCTATCACAATCTTGGGTTGAGGCTGGCTGGCCTCAATCGAGGATCAGACCACCAATCAGTTGCTGAACCGATGCCAGCTTCTCGGCCCGGAGGTAGGCGGCGATGCCGTCGACCACCTCCTCGCTCACCGCCGGGTTGACAAAATTGGCGGTGCCGATCTGCACTGCCGTGGCCCCGGCGAGAAGAAACTCCAGGGCGTCGGTGGCAGAGGCGATCCCGCCGATGCCGATCACCGGGATCTTCACCGCCGCGGCCACCTGATAGACCATGCGCAGGGCCACCGGTTTGATCGCCGGCCCGGAGAGGCCGCCGCAGATATTGGCCAGGGCCGGCCGCCGGCTCTTCAGGTTAATCGCCATACCGATCAGGGTATTGATCAGCGAGACCGAATCGGCCCCGGCAGCCTCGACAGCCCGGGCGATTACCGTGATGTCGGTGACATTGGGGGAGAGCTTGACCATCACCGGCACCGCGGCCCGGGCCTTGACTGCGGCGGTGGCCGCCGCGGCCATCTGTGGGTCGGTGCCGAAGGCGACCCCGCCTTTGGCGACGTTGGGGCAGGAGATATTCACCTCGATCCCGGCCACCCCAGGGACCCCGGCCAGCCGGGCGGTGATCTCGCCATACTCATCAAGGGAATCCCCGAGAATATTGACGATTACCGGAACGCCGAGCGTTGCCAGGTAGGGCATCTTTTCCCGGATAAACCGGTCGACCCCGACATTCTGCAGACCGATGGCATTGAGCATGCCGCAGGCGGTCTCGGCAATCCGCGGCGGCGGGTTGCCGTCGCGGGGATGGAGCGAGATGCCCTTGACGATCACCGCGCCGAGACGGCGCAGGTCCATCAGACTCTCAAACTCCCGGGCGTAACCGAAGGTGCCGGAGGCGGTCATCACCGGGTTGGCCAGTTCCAGCGAGCCGATATTTACCCTCAAATCTTCCATATCAGCTCCTCCGCATCGTACACCGGGCCATTGAGACAGACGTGGGTATAGTCGCCCTGGTGATTGAGCCGGCTGCAGCCGAGACAGGCGCCCATGCCGCAGGCCATGACACTCTCCACCGAGGCCTGGCAGCTCA
>JAZBOD010000291.1:0-3696 GCA_036350955.1 Desulforhopalus sp.
AAGGCCTTCGCGATGGAGGTGGAGGGGGAGTTCGTAGATGGTCTCGACATCGATGGCGGTGATTACCGCATCCTGCGAGACATTGCAGAACAGGCTGATCTTTTTCTTGAGGCTGTCATCAAGCGGCACCTCGGTTCGGCACACCAGGATATCCGGCTGGATGCCGTCGGCACGGAGTTCACGTACCGAGTGCTGAGTAGGTTTGGTTTTGACCTCTCCGGCGGTCTTGATATAGGGTACCAGGGTGAGGTGGATGAACAGGGTGTATTCCCGACCGAGGTCACCGCGCAGTTGACGAATCGCTTCAATAAACGGCAAACCCTCGATATCGCCAACGGTGCCGCCAATCTCGATGATCGCCACATCGGCACTGCCGTCAAGTTGGAGAACCGCCGCTTTAATTTCGTCGGTGATGTGCGGGATCACCTGGACCGTGCCGCCGAGATATTCACCTCGCCGCTCTTTGCTGATCACCGAATAGTAGATGCGCCCGGAGGTGTAGTTGTTTTTCTGGGCCATCACCGCACTGGTGTAGCGCTCATAGTGGCCCATGTCGAGATCGGTTTCGGCTCCGTCGTCGGTGACGTAGACCTCCCCGTGTTGAAAGGGATTCATCGTCCCCGGATCAACGTTGATATACGGATCGAGTTTTTGAAAGGTGACGGTTAGTCCACGGCTTTCGAGCAGGGCGCCAATGGCTGCTGAAGCCAGCCCTTTGCCCAGGGAAGAGAGTACGCCGCCAGTAACAAAAATAAACTTGGTCCGTTTGGTATTATTTGGCTTTTTCATGACCGCCACTATAGCAATGGCACCCTGTTTTTGGAATAGAAAACTTGGCGGTCAGGGAAAAATGGCCGCAGCTTTTCAGGGGGAAAAATCCCCGGAAATGTGGCCGCTCTTGATCGAGATCAGGCCAGTGCCTATGGTCTTTGCCGGAGGACAAAACCCCGATAAACGGGATACGTGCCGTCGGCCGCATTGCTTGTTTGTCATAGACGGGGATAGAGCCGAAAAGGTGCGAATAATAGGGAGGATATTATGCAATACCTGCTTTTTATCAGTATGCTGCTGATTTTGGGCTTCACGGTTACTGCGGCCGCGGAGACGTCACCTGCGACAACCAGAACCGCAGTTTTCGGTGGTGGCTGTTTCTGGTGCATGGAGCCGCCGTTTGAGGCCTTGCCCGGGGTGGTAGAGGTGAAAGCCGGATACAGCGGCGGGGAGGCTGCCGACGCCAATTATCAGGCGGTCTCCAGTGGGCAGACCGGGCATATTGAATCGGTTGAGGTGGTTTATGACCCGGAAAAAATCAGCTACCGGGAGCTGCTTGACACCTTTTGGCGCTATATCGACCCTACCGATCCGGGGGGACAGTTTGCCGACCGGGGTGATCACTATACAACGGCAATTTTTTACAATGATGCCGAGGAAAAGGCGATCGCCGAGGCCTCCAGGCAGGCCCTTGCCGATTCCGGGGTTTTTGCCCAGCCGATTGTCACTGCCATTGTTCCCGCAAAGCCCTTTTATCCCGCCGAGGAGTACCACCAGGACTATTACAAGAAAAATGTCCTGCACTACCAGGCGTACAAGGTCGGTTCCGGTCGGGCCGGTTTTCTCGAGCGGACCTGGAAAGACCAGCCCGAAGCGGCAGGCGAGTTTCAGCGCCCCTCCGATGAAGTCCTGCGTCAGCGCCTCACGGCAATGCAGTTTGAAGTGACCCGGCGCGACGGCACCGAACCGCCGTTTAACAACGAATACTGGGACCTGAAAGAGCCGGGGATTTACGTTGACATCGTTTCTGGGGAGCCGCTCTTCAGTTCGCTCGACAAATTTGACTCAGGGACCGGCTGGCCGAGTTTCACCCGCCCCCTGGTGGCGGCCAATGTCGTCGAGAAAAAGGACGTGAAGCTCTTTATGGTGCGGACCGAGGTGCGCAGTGCCGCCGCCGATTCCCACCTCGGTCACGTTTTTGATGATGGGCCGCCGCCGACCGGACTGCGCTACTGCATCAATTCGGCATCCCTGCGCTTTATCCCGGTGGCGGAGCTGGCGAGCTCCGGGTATGGAGACTTTGCTGAACTGTTTACCCAGTGAGCCATTTGCACAACAATCTTTTCGCCCAACCTCTGAGTTATGCTCAAAGTTTTATCCTGGGAAGATCGATAATATGCCTGTGGTAAAATTTTTCGCATGCCTTGATTTTGTACGAAAATCCCGTTTTGCACAAGGCTCCGGTAACTGGGGTTCTCGCCAGCCGCAGGCGCTGCAGCTACCTGCCGTTGAGAATATCATCGATGCGGCGGCCATCGATGCGCCGGGCAAAGATCGTGTCGAGCAGCTGGCGGACTGGCTCAGCCTCTTTGCCCTCGGGGAGGAGAAAACCGGGCAGGGGGCTGGCTGAGCGAGTGCGCAGGCGGGCCTGGAGGGGCATCACCGGGTTGAGGCCGGCGGCGATGTCCGCAAATTCACCGATATCGAGCAGCGCCGGCAGCACGTCGAACATGTTGCCCCAGTACTCCCGCTGGCCAAGGTGTTCAGTCAGCTGCATAAGGGCCGTGGCGGCGAGAAAATACGCCTCCGGCACCACAGCCGCCTGCCCCTGCCGACAGCGGACGGTGGAGATGAACACCCGGCAGGCCAAGGGGCGTACCGGGTAAATCCGGCAGATTCCCCCGCCGAGGAAGGGGCAGGCGGAGAGATCCGCTTCCACCTCTTCGACGCTTTCCCGGCCTTCCAGACAAGCCCTGGCAAATTCGTTGGTGGTCTGCGCCGGAGATTGACCCGGCCCGGCCATCTTGAGTACTTTTCCCAGCCAGGCGGAAAGGCCCTCGGCCTGTGCCCAGCGGAGTATCTGTTCACCCTCGAGGGCGGTGATGGTGACATTACGGGTACAGCAGGTACTGCACCCGGCGTGGCAGGCTACTTCCGGCAGGCCGGACCAGTCGGCAAAAAGAGTATAGACAGTGTGGAGGATCTGCTTTTTCATTTTTATTCTAAAGGGATGAGGTTTTGAGGACAATCAGCGCCAAGCCGGCATAGCGGCAGAATTTTCCGGTAAGAACCAGAACGGTAAAACGGGCGGGAGAGACGTTCATCAGTCCAGCAAGCAGACACAAGGGGTCACCAATCACCGGCAGCCAACTGAGCAGCAGGGTCCAGATACCGTAGCGGTTGTAAAACCGGTTTGCCCTGGCCAGCTGTTCGGCATCGATCCGCAGCACCCGACGGATGACCAAGGGTGCCCCCCAGATGCCGATGAGATAGGTGGTGCAGGCCCCGAGAAAATTGCCTACCGTGGCGGTAAGGACAACCTCTGAAGGTGAATTGCCCTGGAGGAGCATGACCACCAGCAGCCATTCGGAGCCAACGGGGAGCAGGGTTGCCGCAAGGAAGCTGAGCAGAAAGAGCTGCGGCAGGCCGGGGTCGCCGAAAATGGTTGACAGGGTATCCATTGGCCTCGGGAAGGTAGTCGAAATGGGGCTTTTTGACAAGAGTTTCAAGGTTTACCAGGGATCGGTGAAAACCGCCATTTTCCACCGCGAATCTTGATTTTACTGGGAATTTCAGGGTATTTCCGGTATGATTTTCACCCGGAAGCCAGTGGGAAATGTGGCAGAAGGTGCCCAGATCACTGGGCAAACATCGCCCAGCAAGGAGGAATATGAAAAAGTGTCTGCTCACCATAGTGGCAGCTCT
>JAZBOD010000292.1:0-8506 GCA_036350955.1 Desulforhopalus sp.
CGACGTGGGTGTCCCAGATTTTATCAAAGAGGGTTTTGGCCATTTCCTGGTGATTCCGGTAGAGTTTGACAGAATAACGCCAGGGGAGACTGGCGTCTGATACTTGTAGAGAGCACTGATTACCGCTATTATTGGCGGCAGTCACCTGCTTTGCAACTTTTTAATCGACCAACCTTCAATTCCCGTTCTGCCCGATGAGCCAGATCCCCGATGATGTTGCCCAGTTCCTCGCCGCCCACGGCCTCTCTCCCCTCGAGTTTGAACCGGGGTCAACCCCCACCGCCGAGGCCGCCGCGGCACGGATCGGCGTCCCGGTCGGGCAAATTGCCAAATCGATGCTCTTCAAGGGCAAGGATAATGGCTACCGGCTGGTGGTCGCCGCCGGGGACAAACGGATCTGCAGCACCCTGCTGAAAAAAGCCACCGGCTGTAAGCACCGGATGGCCACTCCGGCTGAGACCGAGACGGTCACCGGTTTCCGGCCTGGCGGCGTATGTCCCTTTGGCCTGGCGGAACGCGGCGTGGAGATTCTCCTGGACCAGTCACTTGATGCCTACCGGATAGTCTACCCTGCTGCCGGTACCGACGCAACCGGCGTCCCGTTAAGCCCGGAACGGCTGGCGGCGGTAACCGGCGGGATCAGGGTAAGGGTAACCAGAGAGCAGAACAGCTAGATACGCCTATCTAGGCCTGCCGGTTCAGCTTTTTCCATTGCACAGAATACTTCCTCATAACCGAAAAATAACAATTGATAATTTTTATGATTTCAGGTATATATGGAACCGCGAAGAGTCACTTCCGGTGACGGCGAAAATGCGCGTGTCATTTTCATCTGTGCCGCCTGTGCCGGAGAATACGGCTCGGAGAAATTGCCCAATTTAGGAGAAAGTACCATGAAAAAGATGTTGAGTGTTGTTGCCGTCGCGTTAGCTTTTGGTGCATCTGCCGCCTACGCCGATGAGGCCGCCTTCACAGCCCTTGATATCGACAAGGACGGAATGATCAGCGTAGAAGAGGCCAAAGTCGATGAGGCTCTCGCCGCAAAATTCGCTGAGTTGGACGCCAATAAAGACGAAAAACTTGATATGACCGAATTTGCGGCATTCGTAAAATAGTCTTTATCACGTTTTTGCACCTCTCCACCTGGAGATGTGCAGCGGAAAACGCCCCCGGCAATTGCAGGACATACTGCAAAAAATCGGGGGCGTTTTTTTTGCCGCGACCCACCCTCCCCTCTACCGCAAGGTCCAGACCGGGTTTCGCTTTTCCAGAAATGCCGCAACGCCTTCTTTAGCGTCGTCGGTGGTGCACAACCGGGCAAAGACCTCATTCATATACTGAAACTGTTTTGCATAATCCATATCCTCAGCCTGATAAAAGGCACTTTTGGCGATCTGCACGGCAATCGGGCTTTTCGCGGCCAGTTCTTCGGCCCAGAGCAAAGCCGCATCGTCCAGTTCCTCATGGGGGACAACCCTGTTGACCAAGCCGAGGGCAAGGGCCTCCTGCGCTTTGAGCAGGCTGCCGTAAAGCAGCAGTTCAAGGGCTTTCTTACGGCCGACACAGCGGGCGACCGGCAAGATCGGCCCGACACAGTTCAAGCCGACATTGATTGCGGTCAGACCCATCTTCACCCGCTCTGAAGCGATCACCAGATCGGCTGCCGCAGCGAGGCCCATCCCGTTGGCGGTCGCCACCCCCTGCAACTGGGCGATCACCGGTTTTTTCATCGCGGCAATGGCCACCAGCGGGTTTTCCATCCATTCGATCCACTGCCGATACTGGTTGGCGGTTTTCCCGGCAAGTTCGTTGACATCAATCCCGGCACAAAAAGCCCGCCCGGAACTTTTGAGGAGCACCACCCGGACCGCATCGTCACCCTCCATAGCGAGAAGGGCCCCATGGAGTTCCCCGGCCATCTCGCTGGTGAAGGTGTTCAGCTGTTCGGGCCGATTCAGGGTGATAATGCCAACATGGGTCTTGGTTGTTTCAGAAAGGACAGTTGCGCACATTGCAAGGCACCTCCGTTTACTGGATTATTGGTCGGCTGCGACTGACCACAGGTATTTGCCACGCTGGTTCGGCAAAACTGCGCATAGACAGAGAATCACATCGCCTCCCGCAGCCATGCATAGAAGCGGCTTTTGGCAATTGGCGTCTTCATCCAGGACTGGTCAGGCCCGGGCTCATCAATGACTTCGGCCACGGTTTTCAATCGAGGCAACGGTTTTGCACTGAGCGTGCCCCTGGCCGTCACCCACTGCACCCGCCGGGCCTGGCTGATCGCCTGGATGGTGAGATTGGTCATCTGACAGTCGCCGAGGCAGTACTCCATCACTTTCTGGCAATTTCCCGCCCGCCACTCTTTAGGGGCATCCGCACCGTTCATCAGCTTCTCCTGACTCACCCCCATCGCCTGGGCCACTTTGGCGAGAGCCACCGGAAAGCCGGCAAGGTTGAAAAACTGAAACATCGGGTCATAGCTTTTCAGGGCGATACGTGCGGCACGGGGCATGTCCTCGGCGTTATGGCCGATCCAGCGGAGATCAAAACTCAGGCCGTTCCAGGCACAGACCATAAAGCCTCTCTCCTGCATCTCTTCGAGATACCTGAGAAGTTCCCGGGCCCTGTCGCGGGTCAGGTTGAGGGCCGGGCGGCCATCAACCTCCTCGGAATACCAGAGCCGTTCCTCCCCATTGAGGATCGCCGTTGCTGCAACGGAGATATGAAATGGCGCGTATTTGTCGATATCTTCGTACTCCGCCAGCTCAAAGATATCAGATATTTCAATGTCAAAACTGAGAAGCTTCATGCCAAGGCCCACCGTTGCTGTCAATTTGATTCATCGCCTCTCCCGTTTCAGCCCCGGGGAGCAGGCAGCTGCCAGACAAGCGAACGTTCCCCCCCCGGATCGACTCGCAGGCTACCGTGAAACGACGGGGTATTCAATAATAATTTCACCGTTGTCGAAATCCTTTCAGGGGTAAGCTGTCGGCGGGGAGGATTGTTTTCTCCATGGGCAAGATCAAGAATGGTCAAGGCTATGCCGGTGCAGTGGCAGCCGGCGGTCAATCACCCGGTAGACCCGATCATCCAGCGCGGTGAAATTCTTCCGGGCAGTGGCCGCCAATTGCGGATCGATCTCCGCGGTGAGATAGCACCCCTGCTCCCCCGTCTCGGCGATAATTGTCCCCAAAGGGTCAACGATCATGCTGTGGCCGGCAAAGGCTGTGCCGCGGCTTTCCCCTGCGCAGTTACAGGAGATCAGATAGGCGAGATTCTCATGGGCTCTGGCCTGATTAAAGAGGCGCCAGGCTGCCAGGCGGGCCATGGGCCAGGCCGAGGGGATCAGGAAAATCGAGGCTCCGTCGTCAACCATCAGCCGGTACAGTTCTGGAAAACGCAGGTCATAGCAGGTGGTGATGCCGGCCCGGCCCCAGGGAAGATCAAAGACTACCGGCCCTTCTCCAGGGGTGAGCAGGGACCTTTCCCGTGACTGGAAACCAAAGAGATGGACCTTGCGGTATCTGGCGATCACTTCTCCTTGAGGGTCGAGCATCAGGGCGGTGTTGTAATACTCGTTTCCCGACCGTTCCACAAAGCTGCCAATCATGGTGTAGGTGGCTCTTTCGGCAACCTTTTTCCGTAAAGCGCTCACCAGAGGGCCGTCAATCGCTTCACTCTCCTCCCAGTACCAGTCAAAGGAAAAAAACCCGCTGGGCCACAATTCGGGGAGCAGGAGCAGGTCGCTGGCTGGCGCTTCGTCGAGCAGACGGAGGACCATCGCCAGGTTTTCTTCTTTGGAACGGTCTGCCACCCTGATCTGAATGACGGTTATCCTGACCATATTTCTCATTACCTCATTGATTTTGCGCCGCCGGGCAGAGACCTGGCTGCATGGTTATCGGCCGTGGCCTGCAAAGAGGAAGACCCAGCCACACGGAGGACCAGTTTACAGGAGATACCGGATAAAGGTAAGCGCCAGATTCAGAAAATGCGCTCAACAGAGCAATCTTCAGGAAAACCCCGGCATCATCCCTTTCCCGGCTTTCCGCGAGCATGGGCCGGAATCGACAGCGCCCAGAAGCCGGCGAAGAGAGTGAGCAGGGCGGCGACCAGATAGGCGGTGGTGAAATGCCCTTCAGGGCCGGCGATCAGGGCAGCGCCGGCCGGCCCGGCGGTCTGGCCGAAGGCAAAGAGCAGGGTGGCGTTGGAAAAGGCCCTGGCCACCTGTTCCGGAGGATAATGGTCACCAATCGCCGCGACGACGATGGCCGGTGCGGCAAAGACCGCCAAGCCGTAAAGGGTGAGCGAAACGAGCAGGCCGCCAATGCCGTATTTCACCCCGGCAAGCAAATAGGCACCGGCGAGGACCGCAAAAACGGTAATCAGACCATATCTCCTGCCGATCCGGTCGGAAAGGGTGCCAAAGGCAAGCCCGGAAAAAAGGCTGAACAGGCCGACCCAGGACCAGTACCTCCCGGCGCTCTGCACCGAAAGGCCGTATTCATTGACCATCGAGGTGACGATAAAGGTGCCGTAGACCATGAAGGTGGCACCAAAGAGGGCGTAGGGGATGCCGATCCGCCACAGCAGGCCGGAGTGCCCCCGGTGCCGGAACTCTTCGGCCTGTTCCGCCGCAGCGGCCAGGTCGGCACCGACCGGCTGCAGACCCAGTTCCGCCGGGTCGTTACGCAACAGAATGACGGCACAGCAGGCAATCACCAGGGAGATGGTGCCAAGCAGCAGCCAACTCAACCGCCAGCCCTGGGCGGCAAAGAGTCGGTCAAAGAGCGGAATGGCAAAACCGACGAAGACGATCCCCAGCCCATTGCCGCAGATGACCAGTCCGGCGGCCCTGCCCCGGCGGCTGCCGGCGAACCATCTCGAGGTCAGGGCCATCATCGGGATGTTTGCAAAACCGGTGCCGAGACCGGCCAGGGTATAGCAGAAAAGGATCGCCGAAAAACTGCTGCAGCCGGCGATAGCGGCCATGCTCAGCGCAAGAAGCAGCAGGCCGAGGGCAGCGGTCAATCGGGGTTTGAGGAAAACCATCACGGTCGGGGCGAAAAAAACCGCCACCAGATAGCCGAAAAAATTGCTGGTTCCGATAAAACCGAACTGCCGATAGCCCAGGTGCAGTTCAGCCTCCATCCCGGGAATCAATACGGTATAGCCGAAACGGCCAAGGCCGATGCAGGCAAAGAGGACGAGGATGCCGGTGGCGGCAACGACCCAGCCGTAGTGGCAGGGGAGGGTTTTCAAGAGACGTTCCGCCGGTGGCCTGCCGTGGTTGAATCCCTTGCCGAAATGGCGACAATCTCCCGGGCCACGCCCAGCGCCTGGTCGAGGAGATCCTGTCGACCATGAACTGCATTCGGCTCATTGAGGGCGCAGCCCCGGACGAACCAGCACTGGGTAAAGTATCCGAGTTGCTCAAAAAAGGTATTATAGCGAGGAAAGATATCGCCAAACAGTGCCGGGTCATCGGCACCCTGGGTCTGGATAAACACCAGCTTCTTCCCCGGCGGCAGGCGGTGCTTTTTTGCCGCAGTCATGAAGTCGGGGGTCAGATAGGAGTAGGTCCGGTCAATAAAGGCCTTGAGTTGAGCACTGATTTCGCCCCAGTATACCGGGGTAGCCAGGATGAGCACCTCGGCGGCCCGGACATCTTCGAGGACCGGAGCCAGTTCGTCGTTCACCACACAGACCTCACTGCTCTTTTTACAGGCACCACACCCCTGACACCCTTTGTAGACCAGGTCGTTGAGCAGATGGAGGGTGATTTCCGCACCCCGTTCGGCAAGGCTTCCGGCGATGATATGGGCAAGAGTCGCGCTGTTGCCTTTCCGGCGCGGGCTGCCCAGGATGACCGAAACTTTCATGACTGTTCCTCCTGATAAAGCTGGCTGTTCGCAGGATCCCCTCCCGCCCCTGAAGCGGCAAAGGTACCCTTTTCCGGCAAATATGGCGAGTTTTTCGAGAAGACGATTACCGCCAATGCGTGACGATTCCATTGCGAAAAGTGCTCTGAAAGGGTAGTCTCCACCCGGAATCCCAATATGGGTCATGTGCAAAATGTGCCAATGCGTTGCCCAAAGGAAAGAGGCGCGCCAACGGCGGGGAGAAGATACTGCAATGGAAAAGGAAAACCGGCCGGTGCTGGTGCTCGGCGCTACCGGCTATGTCGGCGGTCGCCTGGTGCCTCTGCTGCTTGAGCGCGGCTGGAAGGTACGTGCTGCCGGGCGCTCGGAACGGAAGATCCAGGCCCGCTCATGGGGAAACCATCCCAATCTGGAAATTGTCGTCGCCGATGCCCTCGACACAGTGGTTCTCGCCGAGGCGATGCGCGGCTGCTGTGCGGTATTCTACCTGATCCATTCGGTCAGGCCAGGCGAGCAGGATTTTGCCACCCTCGACCGGCGGATCGCCTACGCTACGGTGCATGCCGCCCGCCAGGCTGGAGTGGAGTGGTTCATCCATTTCACCGGTCTCGGTAACCCACTCCACCTCTCCCGCCAATTGCGCTCCCGCTACGAAGTGGGCGAAATCCTTGCCCTGGGCGGTGCCCGGGTGACCCAGTTGCGGGCCCCACTGGTCCTCGGTTCCGGAGGTGCATCTTTTGAGATGATCCGCGCCTTCTGCGGCCATCTGCGGGTGATGTTCGCTCCACGCTGGATGGATGCCCGCTGCCAGCCGATCGCTATCGCCAACGTCGTCGAGTACCTGGTCGGCTGCCTGGAACACCGGGAAACCGCTGGCGAGGTCTACGAAATCGGCGGGCCGGAGGTGCTCACCTGGCGGGAACTGTTTCGCATCTATGCCGAGGAGGCCGGGTTACCCCGCCGCCTGGTTCTGGTCCTGCCGCTGCGTATCCACCGGATCTCCATCGGCTGGATGAATCTGGTCACCCCGGTGTCGGTGGCGCTGATCCGCCCGCTGATCGAGCGGATGCGCGACGAAATCCTCTGCCGTGACCAAAGAATCGAACAGATCATCCCGCAACGGCTCCTCTCCTGCCGCGAAGCGATCGCCAAGGCCCTGGCGGAGGTACGTGACAACGAGGTGGTCTCGAGCTGTTTTGATGCCGGCTCGACCACCCTGCCACAGTGGGCTGGGGGGCCTGCCGGCTCCGGGGCCAGGGTTTATCGGGATGCTTTTCGCATTACCCTGGATGGTCCGCCGGAACTGGCCTGGAACGTGGTCAAGCGTATCGGCGGCAACACCGGCTGGTACTTTGGCACCTGTCTCTGGCGGATGCGCGGCCTGGTCGATGAGTTGCTCGGTGGTCCTGGCCTCTCCCGGGGCCGCCGGCAGGTCGATTCGGTGGCGATGGGCGACCATCTCGATTTCTGGCGGGTGGTTGCGGTTGAGGAGCCCTGCCGCCTCCTCCTCCGGGCGGAGATGCTCGCCCCCGGCGAGGCCTATCTTGAGTTTCGCGTCGAAACCCTGGCCGACGGGGCCACCGAACTGCGCATGACCCCGAGTTTTCAGCCGCGTGGGTTCTGGGGGGTGCTCTACTGGTGGCTCATCGCCCCCTCCCATATCCTGCTCTTTGGCTCAATGCTGCGGCAGATGGCCAAAGCCGCCGGTGCCCGGGTTCTCTGCGGACCATCACGGGTCGCCGGGGGGTGACCGTCCTGGTGACCCTCTCCTGACAGTTTCAGCGGAACCTTCTTACCAGAAGCGGTGAAAGTGGTGCACCGGTCCATGTCCCCGGCCGATGGTGTAGGCCGCCCCGGCGGCAATCGCCGCGGCGATGTACTCTTTGGCTCGCCCTACCGCCTCCTCAACTGACCACCCTTGAGCCAACTTGGCGGCAATCGCTGCCGAGAGCGTACAGCCGGTGCCATGGTTGTTGACGGTGGCGATCCGTTTGCCGGGGAGAATTATCGCCTCCTGCCGCTCGGCGAGATAGAGATAATCGTCACACTCACCGGAGGACAGATGCCCACCCTTGATCAGCACCGCGCCACAACCCAGCTGAGCCAGCTCCCTTGCCGCATCGCCGATCTGCGTCATCGTCCCAATTTCCCGGCCAAGGAGGACTGAAGCCTCCGGTAGATTCGGGGTGATGATATCGGCCAAGGGGATGAGCTGCTCCCGCAGCGCGACGATCGCCTCCTCCTGAACGAGCCGGTCGCCGCTCTGGGCGACCATCACCGGATCGAGAACGATCCGCCTCACCCCATGCCGCTGCAGGCATTCGGCCACGGTGCCGATCATTTCCGGGGAGAAGAGCATGCCGATCTTCACCGCATCACAGCCGATATCCGGGAGAACCGCATCCAACTGGGCACGGACAAAATCGACCGGCACCGGATGGATCGCCGAGACCCCAAGGGTGTTCTGGGCGGTCAGGGCGGTGACCACGCTCAGGCCGTAGCAGCCATTGGCGGCGATGCTCTTCAGGTCAGCCTGAATTCCCGCCCCGCCACCGCTGTCGGAACCGGCTACCGTCAGTACCCGGCAATATCTTTTTTGCTCTGTCACAACACTTCTCCCC
>JAZBOD010000293.1:0-6449 GCA_036350955.1 Desulforhopalus sp.
GCCAGTCGACAGGCTGGCTATCAGGGGGCCGGGTATTCAGGGCAGCCGGGGTCGGTGGGAGGGGGTGGCCAAGGGTACAGCGGTGGTGCCGGGCCACCGGCCACTCCGGAGATCGGTGGCAACCTGGTAGCCGATGGCCTCGAGCAGATCCGCCAGAGTGACCGTCATTTTGATGCCAACCACTTTCTCGAAGTGGCCTCCGATGTTTTCTTTCAGATTCAGGCCGGCTGGATGCGCCGCGATCTCGATTCCTATCGTCACCTGCTCGGCAGTGAACTTGCCGCGCAGTATGCCGAGCACTTTGCCGAGATGCGCCGCCTCGGGCAGATCAACAAGCTGGAATCGATTGCCATCCGCAATGTGGAGATCGTTGCCGCCGGCAGCGATGGTCAGGAGGATTTTGTCACCGTGCAGTTTACCGCCAATCTTCTCGATTATACGGTTGACGATCAGAGTGGCGAAGTACTGGATGGCAGCGTCTCAACCCCGGTTAAATTCCAGGAACAGTGGACCTGGGCCCGTCCGGTTGGCACTGAGGAGTGGAAACTGGAAGGAATCAAGGAAGGATGAGCTCAACCTGGGAGCAGGGCTGTGGATCTTAGTCAGTTTCGGCGCGAATATTTAAAAGGAGGTCTGTCACGGGCAGACCTCCACCCTGATCCGGTGATCCAGTTCAGCCAGTGGTTCGAACAGGCGCGGAAGACCGAAATCGCCGACCCCACGGCGATGATCCTCGCCACCGTCGGCGCTGGTGGCCGACCCAGCCAGCGTACCGTTCTCCTCAAGTACTTTGACGAAGAGGGATTGGTCTTTTTTACCAATTATGGCAGCCGTAAGGCCAATGAGATCGCCGGCAATCCCCAGGTGAGTCTGCTTTTCGTCTGGCTGGAATTGGAACGGCAGGTGATGTTCACCGGGAAGGCAGAAAAGATCTCCACCGCCGAATCGGCCCGCTATTTTCTCAGCCGACCGAAGGAGAGCCAGATGGCGGCCTGGGTCTCCAGCCAGAGTCGTCCGCTCAGCTCACGGCAGATGCTGATGCAGAAGTTTCAGGAGATGAAGAGCAAGATCGGCGAGGGCAAGGTGCCTTTGCCCTCTTTCTGGGGCGGCTATCGGGTGGTCCCGGAGGAGATTGAATTCTGGCAGGGGGGGCAGAACCGCCTCCATGACCGTTTTCTCTATCAGCGGCAGGAGGGTGCTACCACCACCTGGTCAATTGCCCGGCTTGCTCCGTAAGCCTTTGTAAAACAATAACATGGCCATCGCATTACTCGGGCCTATCCCTTGACCACCGCCAGCGGCCGCAGCCGGGTCACCACCCTGACCAGATCTTTCTGTCTGGCCATCACTTCGTCGATATCCTTGTACGCCCCGGCGGCCTCGTCGAGATCCTTGCGGTGGCGGATACTGTGCAGCACCCCCTGCTGTGCCAAATGGGCGATCTCCAGGCGGAGATCGAGGAGTTTCTGCGCCTGCTTCCGGCCCAATTTTCGGCCTGCCCCGTGGGAGCAGGAGAAAAAACTGGCAGGGCTGTCAAGCCCGGCAACGATGTAGCTGGCACTCCCCTGGGAGCCGGGGATGATTCCTGGCGCACCCTTTGCCACCCGGATTGCCCCCTTGCGGTGGACCACCAGCTGTTCGCCGAAGTGCTCCTCCTCTGCGGCGTAATTATGGGCGATGTCAAGCGGTTCGGCAAACTCCGTTGTCGGCTCGAGTTCTGCCAGGATGGCACAGATGGTGTTGAGCATTCCCCGGCGATTGGCGGCGGCAAACTCCTTGCAGTAGGTCATTTCCCGGAAATAGCCTTGCCCGGCGCTACTCTCCATGGGCAGATAATCGAGTTGCCAGGCAGAGGGCAGTCGTCCGCCATGGGCGGCATTCCAGGCGGTGGCCTGGCGGTGGTAGTGCTGGGCAACCTGGTGACCGAGATTCCTGCTGCCGGAGTGGACCATCAGCCACAGGGTCTCCCCCTGCTGGATCTCGATAAAGTGGTTGCCGCCGCCCAGGGTGGCGAGTTGCCGGCGGGCCTTGGCAAATTCCCGGGTCACTACCGGCAGTTCCTTTTCTGCGGATTTCCCGGGCAGGGCCGGCATCGCTGCGACCGGGCAGGGCTGGGGGTGGTGGTCGAAGCCGAGGGGGATTGCCCGGCGGATTGCCCCGAGGAGTTTTTTCAGTCGGGCCTGGTCAAGGCTCGGCAGACTGGTCCGCACGGCAGAGACGCCGCAACCGATATCGACCCCCACCGCATTGGGAATCACCACTCCCCGGGTGGCGGCCACCCCGCCGATCGGCATGCCGTAGCCGACATGGGCGTCGGCCATGACCGCCACATGGTGGGCAACCCAGGGGTGATTGGCAAGATTCTTTGCCTGCGCCAAAGTCTCGGCATCGGGGTTGTCACACCAGAGGAGGATCGGGATCTTTTCGCTGTCAAGGATCGTTGGCATCACCGCTCCTTCATCACCGGGCTCCTGGAGGGGGCATCGGCACACCTATTGCCCAGCGCCACATTTTTCGGGACTACGGCAGTGCGGCAAGACGCTTTTTGGCCGCCTCAAGGTCAAAGGCTGCCGGATCGAAATCCGGCCGGCCGGCAAATTCGGCAAGAGGATCGCTCTGTTTGCCGCCGGTTTTATCCCGGGCGGCGAGCAGTGCCTGGTAGTGGTGGATGTCGCCGACCGTCTCCGGCGGACAGGCCCCTTCTCCGGAGAGGAGGATCGGTCGCCGCAGCGGTTTATCCGGGGGAACGACCTCCTCAAGATGAATTTCATGCTCCCATCCCTCTCCAGCATCGTAGAGGTAGGTGAACATGAACTGCATCCCCTCTTCGAGGTCGCTCAACGGATAAAGGTGCTCGTCGAAACGCTTGGCCTCCCGTACCGGGATCACGCTGTGCATGGTCGGTTCATAACTGATCTTGCCAACCAGGAACTGATGGACATGGCTGTCGCTCCAGCCCATTACCCGCTGAATGACGTCGTGGAGACCGGCCAGGGTATACTCTCCTGGTACTTGAATCCGCCGCCAGATCAGCGGGTCGGAGAACATGATCGAGATGTGCAGCACATAGCTCGCAAGCGGTTTATCCTCCTTTTTCTTCGTCACAGTGGCGGTCTCCGGAAAAACTCCCCTGATTACCTTGGCCATCTTTGCTCTCCTGATTGGGTTACGGTAGTGCTAGGCGCGACCTGTCGGTTTTGTGGTACATTAACACAGCAGCGGGTTGATGGCCAGGACCCCTATTCACTCTCGGAGATCTCCTGGAGAGTCGCCATCAGCAGCTGGCGGAATTTTTGCCCGGCTTCGCTTTCATCCTGGCCTTTGCCGATGGTGGCGGCTTTGAAAAAATCCTGGCAGAGGGCAATGTTGCGGGCCGGCCATCCGGCGGTAAAATTCTGCGGCACCTGGGAGGTCAGGGCGGTATTTTCGGTGGTCTGGTAATCTCGGCGGCCGTGTGCCCAGTTAATGGTGTGGCGGTAGTAAAGCAGGGTACGATTGAGAAGAATAAAGAGCAAGTCTATCGATTTTGCTGGACCGATCTGCACGGTCTCGCCGGCCAGAGGCAGACCGAGAAACTGCGCCTTACCGAGGAGGTTCTCACCACCGAAAAGGGCGCCGAGCCCACCGGCGAGGGTCCCAAACAAAGTGAACATCCCCAGACCATGGCCAAGGGCGGCGACGTCGACGCCGGCCCCGAGAGCGGCACCACCAAGGCCGCCGGCGATAATCACCTGTTTCCGGGTCAGGCCGAGGAGTTGCCAGGTCCGGTCTGAGAAGATATCCTCGCGCAGCAGGGAGTGGGGAGGCAGCTGGTAGTTGAATATATTGTGCTTGAAGAGAACGCGGATCTGCTGGTGGGCCTTCTCTTCAAGCTTGGCAAGCCGTTCTCGGTAGGCAGTAAAGAGTTTTTCCCGGCACTGCTGTTCATCCTCTCCATCGCCAAGCCTCCGGCTCATGTGCAGGGAAAGGCTTTCCCCCAGGAATTCGCAGATGATATCACTGCAGCGCCCGTTGCGCGCCGCCCAGTCATGACGAAAGGCGGAGACAATCTGGCTGAGCAGTTCCTGCCAGTCCTGATCAATCGATTTAAGTGCTTCGAGCAAGAGGATCCGTTCGGCATAGGTGGCCCGGTGGGCGTTGAATATCCTGAACGAGTTAAAGTGCTTGCGAAACTCATTTTTCCAGGCATCGAGATGAACCTCGCTCTGTTCCTTGCAGTTGATGATCGCCATTCGCGGTTTGCCGGAAAGCCGGAGGATCTCCATCTCGGCGCGATCGACGTTGCGCAGAGGGCGGGAACCGTCAACCACATAGATGATGCCGGCACCACGGGCGAGTGGGGCGAGGAGTTCCCGGTCATCGCGGAGCTCAGGGTCTACCGCTGCCTTCTCCCGAAAGGCGGTGACTGGATCGGCGGTGTGTCGGCTGAGTTCTCGCAACTCGCTGAGGACCCTTCCCGGGTTTTGAAAACCCGGGGTGTCGGTGAACCGGAGCAGTTCCCGGCCGTCAATGACTACCGGAAAGGTTCGGCACTCCGTGGTTTCTCCAGGGGTGGGGCTGACCCGTACCGAATCATCTTCGGCGAGGGTGGAGAGGACGGATGATTTCCCCTCATTAGGATGGCCAATAATTGCGAATTCCGGAATCATCGTGGCAGGCCCTCAGGGAGACAGGGAAAAGAGATGCAGGTATGGGTCGGCGAGAGAAGCGATTTTTCGCTCCCAGACTTTCCGGTCGCCGGCTGAAAGCGGGGTGGTGGTTGATCCGACCGGTTTTCCGAGCAGGCCGAGGTGGATGATGCTCTGGGGGGGAATGGTTCGGCGCAGGGTTCGGAGAACAGCAAGGAAATCGACCAGGGGAGGCATCCAGCCCTCCATGACGATGCCCAGCGCTTCCTGGTCAGACCAGATCCGCTCGGCCAGTTGCCGATAGAGCTTCTGGTCTTCGTCGTAGCCGACGAGGAATCGATGCCGTTCACCCGGCGCGAGTAACTGCGGGGCGAGCAGCTCAGCGAGTTTGTCGTGGGGATAGAGATCGAAAATATCATCGGGGATGAGCAGCACAATCGGCTGAAAATCACCCCCGGGCTGGTTTTGCGGCGTGGGAAGATCGGTCCTGTCGCTGGTCGTTGGCCCTTGGGGCTCCGGTGATGCCTGGGTGGAGAGCAGTGGGGTGACCATCCGGCGGAGCAACGCCTGGCAGGGAGGGGTGGTGAAGGTCAGGCGGGCAAGGCTGCGGCGGGCCATCACCTGCCCGAGAAACAGGAGGGCGAGGCGGGGGAGGAGTCCGTAGACCAGCAGGCAGAGGACCAGAAAGGGCCACCAGGCCACCAGATCCTGGTTGGCCAGGTGGTGGATACCGTCTTTAAGGATAATCCGGCTGCCTTCGATTTCGGCCAGGCTGGGAACGCTCCCTGCGGCGAACAACCAGGACCAGGGCAGGGCGACCAGCTGGGTCACCCGCTCGAGCACGGCAGCACTTACACCGATGGTCGACTGCCAGCCGAAGGCCAGATCGCTGGTTGCCAGCTTGATCAGGGTGGCGATGAGCAGGCCGATGTTGAAGCCCACCGCAAAAAGTTGCGCCATGCCGAAAAGGGGCCAATAAAACAGCCCGGCATAGCGGGCCGAGTGCATCCTGAGGATGCCGAAGGCATGTTGCGCGGCGCCTCGCTTGTCGGCGGCAATCTGTCGCAGCCAGCGGCGGTTGAGCAGATTGACCGCCCGGATCAGCACTGACTTGAATGCCAGGCTGTAGAAGGTTGGCGGCGGATGTTTCGGGGTGAGGCGGCGAATCAACCAGGTAAAAAACAGGGCAGCTATCAGCAGATGCTGGGAGGCGATGAACAGGAGGAGGAACTGCAGGACATTGATCGGGGTTTCGCCGGTGTAGGCAAAGAAGCTGAAGCCGCAGATCAGCCCGATGAGCAGACCGGTAAAGGTGGCCAGGGTTCGGACAAGGTGCAGGGCCTCAGCAACTATCGTTCCAGGACTTTTCTCTTCCAGGGTGGCGAAGTCGTCATCGATGCGGCTGCTCAGCCACAGCCGCAACAGGCTGCGCTGATCCCCCTTTGCCGCCTCGGTCAGACTCTCCTGCCGGTCCAAAAAGATCCGCCGGTCGCGCTGATGGAGTTGCGCTTCGGGAATATCCCGGTCCTGATTCAGGCAGTACTCGAGATCGACCAGTTGTGGATAGTCCCAGATCACTGGCGGTGGAAGCGTTTTATTGCGGGTGGCTTTCTTCATTTCAGGCTGTGGCTGCACCCGGTTGCCCAGGGTGGTCAGCGAGCGGCCTGATACAGCTTTCCGAAGTCGGATCGATCAGGCAGTGGAATTTCTGGCGGGCCGATGCAGAACCGATGATTGCCACCAGATCGTCGTGGGCGAAGCGGTAGGCGGGATCGGGGTTGGTGACCAGTTGGCCGGCACGGATGATCCCGACCACCGATA
>JAZBOD010000294.1:0-9413 GCA_036350955.1 Desulforhopalus sp.
ATAAGCGAATGATGAAGCTCAAAGGACAATTGGCCAAGGCCCGGGAAAAATCTGACAGCAAAACCCAGAAAAAAATTGCAGCCGAACTGGCTGAACTTTCCATCCGGCGGGCCAACAATACCCTCAGCCTCAGCCAGGAACTGGAAATCGCTACCGGTCTTGAATCGCGGTTGACCATTCTTGGTCATTACCAGCGCGGCGGAACACCCTCCGCCGCTGACCGGGTCCTTGCCACAGTGTTGGGCAGCGCCTGTATTGACTATATCCGCCAGGGACGGTTCGGGGTGATGGTTGCGGTCGATGGCGAGGGAACCCGGGCGGTACCCTTAGAAAAGGTGGTCGGCAAGAAAAAGCTGGTTCCGGCCGACCACCCGTGGATCTCCGCCGCCCGCAATGTTGGCACCTGCCTTGGCACCTGACCCGTTTTACCCAATTGGATCACTCTTCACGGTAGAGAAAGCTGATCTGGTAAGCCTGGTTGTAGGGATTCCAGTCCACCCGGCTCTTGACCTGGAAAACCGCGGCGATGTTTTCTGCGGTCATCACTTCGCTGGTCGGCCCCTGGCGGAAGATGCCCCCATCCTGGATGAGCAGCACCTGGTCGCAGTAGGCCGCGGCGAGGTTGAGGTTGTGGACCACGGCGATCACCGTTCGTCCCTCTTCTTTGACCAGGTGCCGGGCAATATTGAAAATCTGCAGGGTATACTGGATGTCCAGACTCGAGGTGGCCTCATCAAAGAGCAGTACCGGGGTGTTCTGGGCGAGGGCCCGGGCAACAACCGCCCGCTGCTTCTGCCCGCCGGAAAGGGTGTCGGTGTAGCGGTGGCGGAGTTCAGTGATACCGATCCGCTGCAGGGCCAGGTCAACCTGCCGCCAGTCCTCTGGGCCGGGCGAGGCGAAACGGTCGATGTGCGGGTGGCGGCCCATCAGCACGATCTCTTCTACGGTGAAGCCAAAACCGGTGTCAAACTCCTGGGGTACCAGGGCCAGTTCCCTGGCCAGCTGTCTTTTCGGGATATCGTTTAGCGGGCGGCCGAGATAGTTGATTTTCCCGCTCTGCGGAGCTCTTCCGCCGCTGAGCAGGTCGAGAAAGGTGGTCTTGCCGCAGCCGTTCGGGCCGACAATCCCGTAAAATTGACCCGGGTCCAGGCTCAGGCTGAGGCCGCGCAGCACCGGTCGACCGGGGTAACTGAAAACGAGCTGCTCAATGGCAAACAGGCTCTGGCTACTCATAGCTTCTGGTCTTCTGTTTTTGCCGGAATATGACGCAGAAAAACGGCCCGCCGATCAACGCAGTAAGGACACCGATCGGTACCTCGACCGGCAGGATCGCCCGGGTAAAGGTGTCGGCGACGAGCAGCAGGACAGCACCAGCCAGGGCCGAGACCGGCAGGAGCTTGCGGTTATCCGGGCCGACCAGGTAGCGCATCAGGTGCGGGACGATCAGCCCGATAAAGCCGATTATTCCGGCTACCGCCACGCACACTGCGGTGACCAGTGAGGCGGTAACCAGGAGAATGACCCGTACCCGGCCGGTTTCCACCCCGAGGGTATCCGACGACCGGCGGCCAAGACTCATGATGTTCAGATCTCGGCCGAAAAACAGACATACCGCCCCGCCGAACAGAAGGGTGCCGGCAACCATCGACGCACCCTGCCAGGTACTCGCGGCAAAACTGCCCATCAGCCAGAAGATGATGATCGCCACCTGTTCATCGGCGAGGTATTTCAAAAAACTGATCCCGGCGGAGAGGATTGCCCCGACAATCACCCCGGAGAGGATCAGGGTCTGGGCGGAGATCTGGCCGTTGAAGGTGGAGAGGCGCATGACGGTGAGCAGGGTGAGGACCGCCCCGCAGAAGGCAAAAAATGGGGTGCTGAAATAGCTGAACATGGTCATGTTGGCCAGCAGCGCCAGTGAGGCGCCAAAGGCTGCACCGCTTGATATTCCCAAGGTGTAGGGGTCGGCCAGGGGGTTGAGGAGAATGCCCTGATAGACCACCCCGCTCATCGCCAGACCGGCGCCAACCAGTACCGCGGTGAGTATCCGTGGCAGGCGGACATCGATGACCACGTAGGAAGCGGTGTCGGTCAGACCGGCGGGGATTGTCTGGTCGCCGGTCAGCCTGGCGGCGATGATCCGGAGGATATCGGCGACGTCGATGGCCATATAGCCCATGCCGGTGGCGGTGACGATACCGGTCAGCACGGTGAGCAGCAGGCAGGCGGTGAGGAGAAGAAATCGGTGGTCAGGCCGGGAGTGCATGGGTTTCTCGATACTGTATCTCAAGTCGGGGATCAACCAAAAAAGAGCAGCAAAGGGTGGCGATGGATCGCCCGCCGGCTGTTACGACAGACAAGGGCTGTTGGCGGGGCCCTCCCGGTCAACGCAGGATCGATTTGCTCTTGTGGTAGCCACCCCGGGCAGTGGCATTGGGCATGAGCACCGACTGCCGGGCCATCAGGGTTCCCGGACTGGTCACCGAGTTGCACCCGGTCTGGCAGCCATCGCCGAGAATTGCCCCGAGTTTGCGGCGGCCGGTGTCGATATTTTTTCCTTCGAAAAACAGCGTGACGTTGCCGGGGAGAAAGCGGAGATTGGCGAATTTGGTCCCGGCACCAAGGTTTGTTGCGTTGCCAAGGATCGAATCGCCCAGATAGGCAAAGTGGCCGGCTTTGGCGTCATCGAGGAAAATGGTGTTCTTGACCTCGGTGGTGTGGCCGAGCACGCAGCGCTGTCCGGTCAGGCAGCCGCCGCGGAGATAGGCGCCCTGGCGGATTTCGTTGTAATCACCGATGATTGCCGGCGATTTGATCATCGCTCCGCTCTCCACCAGAACCCCCGCGCCGATCGCAATCTTCTCGCCAAGATAAACCGATCCGGCCATCAGGACCGAGGCCCCGGCAAGCGTGTCGCCTCCATGCCTGACCACCAGCTTGCCGGCGGTGGCGTCGCCGAATTCGATGGTCATTTCGGCCGCCGGCTGTAGTTCCCCGCGGTAGAGGACCAGGTGTTCGGTAAGCGGCATTCCGCTGCCGACCAGGCGCGGGTTAAGTCCGGGGTAGGCGTAGCCCGCCATATACTCCTTGAGCCGGTCAAGTGGCGTCCAGACCGGGGCCTGGCCAGGGAACAGCTCGCGGTGAACAAAGGTCGACAGCTCGAAAAAATCATCCAGAGTAAGCATTGGCAGCCTCTCAACGGTTAGTGATGGTAGGTATCCCCTTAACGCTGTGGGAGGGGATGGGACAGGGCTACTATGCAGGAAAGGCCGTAACAGTTCAAGGAAAAATCCCTGAGGGAGGCTGGCCGGTTGCGGAAAGCCGGCTTGACTTGAATTCTTTGGATGTTTAGTATTTGCGTGGTTTTTGTCACTATTGTCGATGTTTTAAGGCTATCTGCCCGAATGCAGGTAGAATTGTTTTTGGTAGATTGATTTGTTGCGCGGTCCGGGAATCAGTGGGGCATCTTTTGCACTGTGCTGCGCGGGAGGGATTGAGTGGAATTTAACGATTCGCTGAGTATCGGCATGGATGATTTTTCCAATACCGAAGAGATGGAAATACCGGAAGTTCTGCCGATGATGGCGGTGCGGGATGTGGTGGTATTCAATTACATGATTATCCCGCTGTTTGTCGGTCGGCCGGGCTCCGTCGAGGCGGTCAACGAAGCACTGGGGACCAATAAACTGCTGATGCTGGTTACCCAGAAAGACGCGACCAAGGATAACCCGCAACAGGACGACCTCTACCAGGTGGGGATGGTCTGCATGGTGATGCGGACCCTGAAGTTGCCCGACGGACGCCTCAAGGTGCTGGTCCAGGCGATGTCCAAGGCGAGAATTAAAAGTTTTATCCGCACCGAACCATCCTACCAGGTTGCGGTGGAAGTTATTGAGGAGGCCGAACCGGGTGAGGTGACCGTCGAGGTAGAAGCCCTGATGCGTTCGGTACGGGAACAGACCGAGAAGATCATGTCGCTCAGGGGGATTCTCTCCGCCGATCTGATGATGATCATCAACAACATCGAAGATCCCGGGCGGCTCGCCGACCTGGTCGGTTCCAACCTGCGCCTGAAGATCTCCGAGTCTCAACGGATTCTTGAGCAGGGCGATCCGCTGCTTCGCTTGAAACTGGTCAGTGATCTGTTAACCAAAGAGCTCGAGGTCTCCACCGTTCAGGCAAAAATCCAAAACGATGCCAAAGAGGAGATGAGCAAGTCCCAGCGTGAGTATTTCCTCCGCGAACAACTCCATGCCCTGCAGAAGGAACTGGGGGACACCGACGAGCGCACCCAGGAGATCGATGAACTCGAAGAAAAGCTCAGAAAGACCAAGATGCCAAAAAGCGTCCGCAAGGAGGCCCGCAAGCAGCTGAGCCGGATGGAGATGATGCATCCCGACTCTTCGGAGGCGACCATCATCCGCACCTACATCGACTGGATCCTCGATATCCCCTGGAAAAAGAGCAGCAAAGACATTCTCGATCTGGTCCATGCCCGGAAAATCCTCGATGAAGACCACTATGGCCTCGAGCGGGTCAAGGAGCGGATACTCGAGTACCTCGCGGTGCGCAAACTCAACCCGGGCAGCAAGGGGCCGATACTCTGTTTTGTCGGTCCCCCGGGGGTGGGAAAAACCTCTCTCGGCCAGTCAATCGCCAGGGCTATGGGCCGGAAATTTCACCGGATGTCCCTTGGTGGGATGCGTGATGAGGCGGAAATCCGTGGTCACCGCCGGACCTATATCGGGGCGATGCCGGGACGGATCATTCAAGGATTGAAAACCGTCGCCACCAATAACCCGGTGTTCATGATGGACGAAATCGACAAGATCGGCGCCGATTACCGGGGGGACCCCTCATCAGCTCTGCTTGAAGTCCTCGACCCGGAACAGAATTTCGAGTTTTCCGATCACTATATGAATCTGCCGGTGGACCTTTCCAAAGTGATGTTCATTACCACCGCCAATATGAGCGATACCATCCCCGGCCCGCTCTATGACCGGATGGAGGTAATCCGTCTTTCTGGCTATACCCTTGAAGAAAAAATTGTTATCGCCCGGCGCTATCTTTTCCCACGGCAGCTGAAGGAGAGCGGCCTCCGTCCCTCCCAGGTGAAGATGGAGGATGAAACCCTGAAATATATCGTTACCCATTACACCTACGAAGCCGGTCTGCGTAACCTCGAGCGGGAAATCGGCAAGGTGTGCCGGAAGATTGCCAGGAAGGTGGCCGAAGGGGGGAAAGGCCCCTATGCGGTCACCAGCAAGAATCTTAACCGTTATCTCGGACCGCCGAAAACCATTCCTGAATCGGAAATGGAAAAACTCGAGCAGCCCGGTCTGGTTACCGGCCTTGCCTGGACGGAGGTCGGCGGAGAGATCCTTCAGATCGAAGTGAACCTGATGCCTGGTAAGGGCAAGTTGACCCTTACCGGACAGCTCGGTGAGGTGATGAAGGAATCGGCCCAGGCCGCACTCACCTATTGCCGCAGTCGCTCTCTTGATTTGGGGCTTGCCGAAGACTATTTTGAAAAGATTGATCTGCATATCCATGTTCCGGCGGGAGCGATCCCCAAGGATGGGCCCTCCGCCGGAATTACCATGGCCACCGCTCTCTATTCTGCCCTCACCGGCAAAACCGTACTCAGCGGTATGGCAATGACCGGAGAGGTAACCCTGCGCGGCAGGGTGCTGCCTATTGGCGGCTTGAAGGAGAAGGCCCTGGCCGCCCTGCGGGCGGACATTCGCCGGGTGATTATCCCCCAGCAAAACAAAAAGGATCTTGAAGATATCCCTAAGGATATCCGAGACAAAATGGAATTTTTTCCGGTCAAGGATATGGATGAGGTAGTCCGTCTCGCCTTCCCCAAGGCGGTGGCAGCCAAACCGGCCAAGGCCAGAGTGAAAGCGGCCGGGAGCCGTGCTTGAGGGAAATCATCCGGAGCGGCAGGGCGCCCGGCCCTGGCTGCGGGTGGTTCTCCGGGCGGTGCTGTTCCTTCTTGTCCTGGTTGGCGTAACTGCTGCCTGGCTTGCTGACTATGGCTGGCGGCCGGTGCCGGGGACGGGGCACCAGGCGGTTGTCCTGATCCCCAAAGGGGCTTCCCTGACGGAGATCGGCCGGCTCCTGGCCCTGAGCGGGCATCTCAAGACCGACCGGCGTTTTCTGCCGGTCGCCCTGCTTGGCGGGTACCGCGGCCGGCTTCCCGCCGGGGAGTTTTCTCTGGCCACCGGTCAGTCTCCGCTGGCAGTGCTGGAGGGATTGGCCACTGCCCGGCCGCTGCTTCATCCGGTTACTATTCCCGAAGGACTCCGTGCCGAAGAGATCGCCGAAATCTTTGCCGCCGGGGGCTGGTGTGACCCACGCAGTTTCACCAGTCTGGTGGTTGACCCTGGGTTTATTACCCGATTGGGCTATACTGATCTGCAGAGCCTGGAAGGCTATCTCTACCCGGACACCTATCTGTTTACCCGGGATTTTCGTGGGGCTGAGAAGATTATCACCCTGATGGTCGAACGTTTCGGGGTCGTGTGGCGGCAATTAAACGAGGATTTGCCGGAACCTGCCGACCGGGAGAAGACGGTCATTCTCGCCTCGATCGTTGAAAAGGAGGCAGCTACTGCCGCTGAGCGTCCGATAATCGCCGGGGTTTTCCACAACCGGCTTCGGCTTGGGATGCGCCTTCAGGCCGACCCGACGGTGGTCTACGGACTGGAAGATTTTACCGGACCGATCACCAAAGCGCAGTTGCGCACCCCAACTCCGTATAATACCTACCTCCTTGCCGGCCTGCCGGCCGGGCCGATCAGCAATCCGGGGCGGGATGCCCTTGCCGCAGTCCTTCATCCTGCTGAGACTGAAAGCCTCTATTTCGTCGCGAAAAACGATGGCACGCACCATTTCAGTGCCACTCTTGCCGAGCATAATCGTGCCGTCCAAAAATATCAGAGGAAAAATGCGCCGGAAAAAGGTAAACAGTGAATTTTGCTGTCGACCATTTTCGGCCGGCACGGTGCCAGAAGGGAGAAGCGTGTGCGGATTGCCCTCGTTCAGACCAATCCGGTGATCGGCGATTTTACCGGCAATTGTCAAAAAATTGTTGACCAGGCCCGCCGGGCCGAAAAGCTCGGCTGTGCCCTGGCGGTTTTTCCGGAGCTGGCCGTTGCCGGCTACCCTCCCCAGGATCTGCTCGAACGACAATCCTTTATTGCGGCTCAGGGCGAGGCGCTCAGGCAGCTGCTCGAGCAACTGCCCAGCACGATCGACGTTCTGCTCGGCACCCTTGAACCCCGGCGCGAGGGCAAGGGAAAGGGACTCTATAACTCTGCAGTGGTGATTCGGGGCAAGCAGATCGTCTTTACCGCCAGGAAACAGCTGCTCCCCTCCTACGACGTCTTTGATGAACGGCGCTATTTCGAACCGGGTTCGCTCCCCGATCTCTATCAACTCGGTGGCCTGCGCTTTGCCGTCACCGTCTGCGAAGATGTCTGGAACGAGGAGGTGGCCGAGTACGACCATGATCCGGTTGCTGACCTTTTTTCCCGGGCGGCCAGCGACCAGGTGCAGATCGATGCGCTGATCAACATCTCTGCCTCACCCTTCCAGCGCGGCAAAGAGCGCCAGCGAAAGAGCATTTTCCGGGCCATCTCCCGCCGCTACAAGGTGCCCTTTCTCTACTGCAATCAGGTCGGTGGCCAGGATTCGCTGCTCTTTGACGGCCGCAGCCTGGTGCTCAATGGTGCAGGCGACCTGGTCGCTCAGGCAAGGGGATTTGCCGAAGATCTGCTCGTCGTTGACAGTGAGGGTTGGCTGGGAGCTCAGCACGCGCCAGCGGAAGTGGACGAAACCGCTGCAGTCTACCAGGCTCTGGTGATGGGGGTTGGTGATTATCTCCATAAGTCGGGCTTCACCTCGGCGGTGCTCGGTCTTTCAGGCGGGATTGACTCGGCGCTCACTGCGGCAATTGCCGCTGAAGCCCTGGGCCCGAAAAATCTTCTCGGCGTTGCTCTGCCCTCCGCCTACTCCTCAGCCGCCAGTCTTGAAGATGCCCGCAACCTGGCCGCCAATCTCGGTTGCCGCTTTGAGGTCCTGCCGATTTCCCCGCTCTTGAGCAGTTTTCAAAAAAGCCTTGCCGGACTTTTTGCCGGGTTGGCCGAGGATCTCACTGAACAGAATCTGCAGGCGAGAATCCGCGGCAACCTCTTGATGGCTCTCTCCAACAAATTCGGTCACCTTCTCCTCACTACCGGTAACAAAAGCGAAATGGCTGTGGGCTACTGCACCCTTTACGGGGACATGAGCGGTGGTCTGGCGGTCATCGCCGACCTGCCCAAAGGGTTGGTCTACGAACTTGCCCGCCATGTCAACCGGAACAAAGAGATTATCCCCAGACGGAGTATCAGCCGGGCACCCTCAGCCGAATTGAAACCGGACCAGACCGACCAAGATGACCTTCCCCCTTACGAAATTCTCGACGAGATTCTCGAACTTCATCTCGAACAGGGGATGGGGCGCAGCGAGCTGCTCGATCGTGGCTTTTCTCCGTCGGTGGTAGACGATACCCTTAGACGGATACGGCTCAACGAATATAAACGCAAGCAGGCGCCGATCGGCTTGAAGGTAACGACCAAGGCTTTTGGCTTTGGCCGGCGTTACCCAAACGTACAGCGTTTTCATGGCTGATCTGGAGGATGTTGAGGTGGTCCGGCCAGGCAGGTTTACCCTTCGCGGGGTTGTCAGTTTTGGGGTTATCGCCGCCGCGGTGGTCGCCTTTATCTGGCTGATTGTCGGAGAGCAGCTTCTCGAGCGTCCGGAGCAGCTCTTTGTCACCACCGCCGGGAATGTCGATATGTGCCTGAGCTGTCACAGTGACGAAAAACTCGACCCGGCGCACGATCCGCTGGTTATCGGCTGTGCTTCCTGTCACCTTGGCAACCCTCTGGCGGTTACCAAAGAGGAAGGGCATCGGGGGATGGTCCTCAACCCCGGTGATCTCCGCCATGTGGAAAAGACCTGTTCTGTTGAAGGATGCCATCCGACCGATGCCATCAAAGTGAAAAACTCGCTGATGGCCACCAATCGCGGTATTCTCGGCACCCTGCTCTACTACTGGGGGGAGGGTGACAGTCAGGATACCGAACTGACTGTCGCCGACCTGCTGAACAGTAAGCACAACTCCCTGGCAATCGACTACTTTCGCAAACTCTGCGCCACCTGCCATCTCTGGAAACAGAAGAACGATCTTCCCGGACTGCCGGACTTCTTCAGTGAAAAAGGTGGGGGCTGCAGCGCCTGCCATTACCAGATCCCCGGGAAAAGCGTAGAGGAGGAGATTCTGGTCGCTGACTACCAGGGGCGGATCGAGTCTGAGGAAAAGAAACCCCACCCGTTGATCACCAAAAAGGTCAGTTCGGTCA
>JAZBOD010000295.1:0-2463 GCA_036350955.1 Desulforhopalus sp.
CAATGGCTTCCCAATTCATCCTGAGTCTCCCATTATTCTTGTTGATCTTTGAAGGGTAACTCAGTGTATTGAAAATGTCGCTTGTGCGTCGTTAGCCGCCAAAGACCAGATCAGGTGATCTTGTCTGCTCTACTCCCGAAAGGAGTCATCCAGGTCGTGCTGGAGCCGCTCTCATCTTGTCTAAAAGGTGCCATGAACCGTCAGTCAGTAACGCTTCGGTTTGGGGCGGACCACGCAGCGGAACGTCCCAGCCGTAAGTGCCGATACCGACTTTTTATGTTCCTGGTTTCCAGCTTTAGTTACTTTACTTTTGACACGACAAGACCGCTTCGGGAGTATGTACTGACGCCATTGAAATTCGCCAAATGCCATCCAGTTTTACGATGGAATAGGACGCCCCTGATTCAAGAAGTACCACTCCTTCAGAACTGTACCGCTTAAGTGCGACGCTCACGATTGCGACATCGTCGGTAAGAACACAGGTGTTTTTAGTTACAATTTCCGTTCTGCTGTAGTTTTGATCCGATAGAGCAGAGAAAACCATAGTGAGATGCTCACGTACCTTTTCTCTAGATTCCAACAAGAGCATCTCGCTGCCCGTTCTCAGGTATATTGGAGCCACAAAGTACTTCTCAGCTACCAATTCTTTATCACGAGCTGCGAAGGCCGCCAAGTATGTGTCAAAGAACTTCTCGACCTCTACTCTAGTGCCTCCGGCGCCGAGGCCCAAGGCCACCATGGGATGTACCAGAAAAATAACTGAGGCGACAGCAATCTTTTTGAGCACTAGATTAAACTCCGTCGGCTGTGGATGCACATGCACGATTCGCTGAGTGAAGCATAACAGTTACATAGACAGAAATGATTCCGTTGAAAAACCGGATTCAGGGTTTTCACGCGTGCCGCCTACGATTAAATAAGCCACCTTCTACCGCAGTAGGTAGTGTAAATAGTCTTTCGCACTTTTTTCTCGGGGGCTCCCCGGTTTTCCATCATGCTACCGAGTAGATGGCCTCCTGATCCATCTCGTTGAGAAGTTTCATGTTCATGTACTTGCGGGTCCCCCACGTGGTGCTGGAGACATGGCGCAGCCTGGCCGCCACCAGCATCAGTGCAGAGTTGCCGTCGGGGAAAGCACCGACAACTTTAGTCCTGCGTCTGGCCTCCTTGAGGAGCCGTTCCATCGGGTTGTTGGTTTTGATTTTCAGCCAGTGCTGAGGTGGATAGCCGAAGTACGCGAAGGTCTCGTGAATCGATTTCTCGACCAGATCCGCTGCCGCTTTCAGCTTCATGGCCCTCAGCTTCTGGACGACATCGCTGGATTTGCTCTGAGCCGCTTCCCGGCTTTCCTGGGCATGGATGGCCTTGAGCATGGCGGCCACCTCCCGCATCTTGCCCCTTGGCACATGGGAGAAGACATTGCGATAAAAGTGAACGACGCAGCGCTGCCAGTCGGCATCCGGGAAGACCTCGGAAATCGATTCCACCAGTCCCAGGCAGGCATCGGAGATGATCAGCCTGACGCCGCTGAGGCCGCGCTTCTTGAGTTCCTTGAGGAAGCCCAGCCAGCCGGCCTTATCCTCCTTTTGGCCTTCTGAAACGCCCAGAATCCGCCTGTATCCATCACTATCGACACCGATGGCCGCCAGGACAGAGACGTTCTTGATCTCGCCACCCCAGCTGCGCTTGAGCACGATCCCGTCGAGGTAGACGTAGGCAAAGTCACCCTCGATCTTCTGGGTGCGCCAGCGCTCAATGTGCTTGTAGACCTTCTTGTTGAGATTGGAAACGGTCCCGGAAGAAACCCGGGTACCCCACAGGGCCTCGGTAATATCCTCTACCCGTCGTACGGAGACGCCGGCCAGGTACATCTGGACAATGGCCTCCTCAATCGAGATATCCCGGCGACGGTAGCGCTCGATAATGGCCGTCTCGAAGGTTTGTTTACGTAGCTTCGGCACCTTCACCTCGACCTCGCCGGCCTTGGTGTGCAGTTTGCGCGTGTAGCTGCCAGCGCGGGTATCGACGCGATCCGGGGAATGTTCATAGCGCTGGGCATTGCACATCTCGTCTGCCTCGGCGTCCAGCATTGCATTCAGGGTCTCTTCCACGGTCCCCCTGACCATCTCGTCCAGATGGCCCCTGATCTCGCTCTCATCGATCCGGATAACCTTGCTCAATGACTTTGTGCTATCGTTCATTTGGGTGGTCCTCTTTGGTTTGCAACATTGGTTTGGCGATTAATGTTTTAACAAACCGGGGCCACCCCCTTCAAAAAAATGTGCGAAATCTAATTTACGTTATCGAGGGGATTGCCTGGCTCGATCCGGTGAGAAAGCCAGGAACCTGATGAACCGCTCCTGCAACTACACGGCCATTTAGGCTGGCTCGATTAAGGAACAATTACAGGTGTCAGGTAGTCTGCCCCCGGAACGGCAGGAATTAAGTAAACTGTCCCCGAAG
>JAZBOD010000296.1:0-4804 GCA_036350955.1 Desulforhopalus sp.
CCCGGCAATGGTACCTTTTTTTTTGCCGGTCGACAAGCAGGGACCACCCTATGAAAACCATCGATCTGCGCAGCGACACCGTCACCCGCCCCTCACCCGCCATGCGTCAGGCGATGGCTGTTGCCGAGGTCGGCGATGACGTCTACCGCGACGACCCGACCGTGCTCCGGCTAGAAGCCCGGGCCGCAGAAATGCTCGGTTTTACCGCGGCACTGTTTACCGCCAGCGGCACCCAGGCAAATCTGGTGGGAATCATGTCCCACTGCGGCCGGGGTGACGAATATATCGTCGGCCAGCAGGCCCACACCTACCGCTACGAGGCGGGTGGCGCGGCGGTCCTCGGCTCGATCCAGCCGCAGCCGATCGAGTTCGAAGCCGACGCCTCCCTCGACCTCGACAAGGTCGCCGACAAAATCAAGCCCGACGACATCCATTTTGCCAGAACCAGACTGCTCTGCCTGGAAAACACCCAGAACGGCAAAGTCCTGCCGCTCTCCTACCTCGAGCGGGCCGGGGCCTTTGCCAGGGAGAAGAACCTCAGTCTCCACCTTGACGGGGCAAGACTGTTCAACGCTGCGGTCAGCCTGGGCGTTGAAGCCGCGGAGATCACCCGCCCCTTCGACTCGGTTTCGGTCTGTCTCTCCAAAGGGCTGGGGGCACCGGTCGGCTCTCTGCTCTGCGGCGGGGGTGAGTTTATCAAGGAGGCCAGGCGCTGGCGAAAAATGGTCGGCGGCGGGATGCGTCAGGCGGGGATTCTCGCTGCCGCCGGCCTCTATGCCCTCGACCATAATATCGCGCGGCTGGCCATCGACCACGAGAACGCCCACCTCCTTGCCGAGGGGCTGAGCCGATTCACCGAGCTGACCCTGCCGCCGAACGAGCAGCAGACCAATATGGTCTTTTTCCACGCGCCGGCGGAGACGGTTTCGGCGCTCACCGTTTTCCTTGAGAAACGAAACATCATCATCCGCGGCGGGACCACGACCAGACTGGTCACCCATCTCGACATCAGCCGCGAGGATATTGCCACCGTTATTGCGGCCTGCGAAGATTTTTTCACATCCCGCAGGAGCAGCTGACAAAGTGCTCAACCACCCCGCTTCGCCTCGAGTTCTCCCCAGCGCTGGTAGAGCCGCTCGACCTCGGCCTCGGCCTGATTGAGTTCCTGCCAGCACTGCTCCAGCCTTTCCGGATCGGCCGCCACCCCCGGCTCAGCCATGCTCTGCTGCAGGGTATCCACCAGCTGTTCGGCGGCGGTGATTGTCCCTTCAATCTCGTCAAACTCCCGCTGATCAAGATAGGAGAGACGCCCTTTGCCCGGACGGTTCGACGGCGGCTTGCCTTCCCGGGGTGCCACCGCTGGCTCAGCTGAGGGTGCAGTTGTCTGGAGATCGGCAAGCCACTGCCGGTAGTCGGCGTAAAAGGTGGCCCCCTGAGCTCCACCAAAACCGAGAATCCGGTCACAGATGCTCTCCAGAAGAAACCGGTCATGGGTGACCAGCACCAGCGCCCCGGGAAACTCCTGCAGGCTTGACTCGAGGACCTCAAGCGAGGCGATATCAAGGTCGTTGGTCGGCTCGTCGAGGAGAAGGATGTCCGCCGGCTGGCGCATCAACCCGGCTATGAGAATCCGTGCCTGTTCTCCCCCGGAAAGCCGGCCCACCGGAGTTTCCAGCTGGTCCGGGCGAAAAAGGAACTTCTTCGCCCAGGAGACCACATGGAGAGAGCTGCCGAGATAGACCACTCCATCGCCATCCGGGGCAAGCGCCCGCCGCAGGGTGAGATCGGGATCGATACTCCGCCGCTGCTGATCGAAGGTGACGATCTGCAGGTTGTCGGCACAGCGCAGACTGCCGCTGTCGGGGCTCTCCTCGGCATTGCCTGCCGCCCCGGCCAAAATCTTCAGCAGAGTTGACTTACCGCAGCCGTTCCGGCCGAGCAGGCCAAGTTTGGCGCCGGGGGTGAGCGTGATATCGACATTGTCGAACAGAGTCTTGCCGGCATAGCTTTTGCGTAACCCGATCGCCTCGAGCAGCTTGCGGGTTTTGCGGCCGGTGGCGGCAAAATCAATCTGCACGCTGGCGGTGGCGCGATTTCGCGCTTTTACGCCGGCCAGCTGCTCATTCAGGCGATGGGCTTCGTCGATCCGGTAACGGGCCTTGGTTGCCCGGGCTTTCGGCCCCCGCCGTAGCCATTCTGTCTCCCGGCGGGCCTTGTTCGCCAGCCGCTCCTCCTCGTTCTGCTGGCCGGCGAGAAAGTCGTCACGGACCTCGAGAAACCGGGAATACGGGCCATCAACCTGAAGGGTTCCCTCGGGGTAGACCGCCGAAAGCTCGACGATTCTGCTCGTGCAGTTCTCAAGGAAATGACGGTCGTGGCTGACCAAGAGAGAGGCGGCCGGTGCCTGGGGCCCGTTGAGGATTTTTTCCAGCCAGAGGATACCTTCGAGATCAAGGTGGTTGGTCGGTTCGTCCATCACCAGCACATCGGGATTGGTGAGCAGCGCCCGACAGATCGCCAGCCTTTTCCGCCAGCCTCCGGAGAGGGTCCCCACCAGGATATCCCCATCGGCAAACTCGGCGCGACTGAGCAGGGTGTTCACCCGGAGATACCGCTCAGCCTCCTCGAGGTCGGTGCCGGCAAGGGCGGCGAGCAGGTTGGCGGTAAGCGTCTCTTCGTCGACAAAACGGTCACTCTGGGCCAGATAGCTCAAACGGAGGAACTTCTGCCGATCGATCTGGCCGCTGTCCGGCTCCTCCAGACCGCAGAGAATTTTCAATAGGGTCGACTTGCCCGATCCGTTCGGGCCGATCACCCCAAGTCGGTCACCCCCGGCGACCGTCAGGCTGACACTGTTGAACAGTTCCTGAGCCCCGAAAGACTTGGCGAGATTTTTTGCGACAATAAGCTGGGTCATGGTAGCGTATAACGGCAAGAGAAGTTTCGACCGAATGGAGTATAAGGCAGAGCCAGACCTTGTTGGGGCTGGATAAAAATTGAGCAGTTACGCCATGTTCAACATTGGCTGCAGCACCGGCCAAATGGCTTTTTATTGTTGCTTAATTTCTTTTGGCCTAGTATAAGCAAGGGAAATTCTGCAGACCATACTACTGAGACCTGACAGGGGGGCCGGCCGACATCATACCTGGTGCACCTGATCCAGACAACTTTTAACTCTCACCGGAAGGACTGGATGGACGAACAACTCCATATCATCATCGCCGATGACCGCGGAAAAGTGCTGAAATGGCCCTGTCAGAAAAAAAAGATCAAACTCTTCGCCGGCATTTCGGCAATTACCCTCCTGGTTTTAATCACCTCAAGTTTTTACGCTTTCTCCCTGATCCACCAGAACCGATCTATTTCCCAGCAGCTTGATGAACTGAATGAAGAACTGCGCAACAGCGCCGAGCTCTTTGCCGAACAGCAGAGATTGAGCGAGGAGCAGAATCTCAAGCTCGCCCTGCAACTGACCAGCCTCGAACTGGACAACATCAAGCAGACCGTCGCCTACAACGAGGAGAAAGAGAGCCTGATTTCCACCGCCGTCGGCGAACTCAATGACCGCAGCGAGATGATTGAAAAGATCATCAGCAGCATCGGCATCGAACTGCCCAAGGAGGCAGAAGGCACCAGCAAAGACAGCGGCGGCCCCTTTATCGCCGAAAAGGAGACCAGCCACGATGACCTGCTCTTCAAGGCCGACCGCTACCTGAAGACCATCCGTTATCTGCCCCTTGGTGAACCGGTTGATGGGCGGATCACCTCGCCCTTTGGTAAACGCAAAGACCCGATAAACGGCAAGACCGCTTTCCATAGCGGCATCGATTTTTCTGCCCGAGTTGGGACCGAGGTCTACGCCACCGCCGATGGTGTGGTCAAAAAAGCCTACCGTAACGGCGGCTACGGCAATTATCTGGTGATCAGTCACAGCAACGGCTACAGCACCGCCTACGGCCATTTGAAAAGTTTTGCGGTAAAACGAGGGGAAAGGGTTGAACGGGGGCAGCTTGTCGGCCAGGTCGGCAACACCGGACGCTCCACCGGTCCGCACCTGCACTATGAGGTTCTGCTCAACAAGAAACCGATCAATCCCTACAAATACCTGCAAGTCGCCAGGCTTTCAGAGGCCCTCGGTGCAGTTGCGGAGAAAAAGTGACATGGCGATGTTTGGCAACAAGAGCACCAATGTTGAGCAGGAGATGAAAAAGGTGGACAACGAAGCGATCTCGTCGATCATCGATAAGACCATGACCATCACCGGTGAAATCTCCTTCAAGGGCAAAGCCAGAATCGACGGGACGGTTAACGGCAACATCGACGGGGAGCACCTGATCCTCAGTGAATCCGGGAAAATCAACGGCGATATCACCGTCGCCTCGATCAACTGCTACGGTGTCCTGGTCGGCAATATCAAGGCCGGAATCCTCACCGCCAGAAAAAACTGTTCGATCAACGGTAAACTGGAGGCGGGCAGCGTCACCGTTGAACCGGGAGCAATCCTTGAGGGAGAGATAAAGGTCACCGCCGGCGGCAACAGCACCAAGGATGCCAAGGGCACCCCGCCACCACCGGTCACCACCGAAAAAAAAGCCGCCTGATAACCGTATCCAGCTGCAAACACCTCATGGTACGGTAAAATGCCCTTTGTCCAGCCCAAACCAGCCAATCTGCTCCAATGCCCCAGTTGTGGTAACGATACCGATTTCTTTGAAGTCACCGAGGAGATCGTCACCACAACCCGCTATGTCCAAAACCGCGATGGCAGTTTTACCCTGGTTGACCATACTTCAGAAAACCAAGG
>JAZBOD010000297.1:0-3663 GCA_036350955.1 Desulforhopalus sp.
CTGGTTACCGCCGGGCCGACCCGGGAACCTCTTGACCCTGCCCGTTTTTTAAGTAATCGCTCTTCGGGAAAAATGGGCTATGCCCTCGCCCAGGAGGCCTTTCGTCGGGGGGCTTCGGTGACCCTGGTCAGTGGACCTTCCGCCTTGCCGGCACCGATTGGGGTCGAGCGGGTGATGGTCCAGACTGCCCGGGAGATGCACCACGAGGTGCTCGCTCGCGCCGAGTCCGCCCAGATAGTGATCAAAGCGGCTGCGGTGGCTGATTTTCGTCCGGCCAAGGAGCAGACTGACAAGGCGAAAAAGAACGAGATTGACCCGGCGCTGCAGCTTGCGCCAAACCCGGATATTCTCCTTGAACTGGGCCGGCAGAAGCATGCCGGGCAGATTCTTGTCGGCTTTGCTGCGGAAAGCCGGGACCTGCTTGCCGAAGGGCGACGAAAACTGCAGGCGAAAAATCTTGACCTGATCGCGGTCAACGATATCAGCAGCAGCCAGAGTGGTTTTGAGGTGGACAGCAACCAGGTGGTCTTGCTCAGTCGGAACGGCCAGGAAAACCTGCCCCAGACCAGCAAGCGCCATACGGCCGAATTGATCCTTGACCGGGTGGTTGCCCTTCGTGCCGCAGGCGCATCTCAACCGACCCGGTGAGCCCCAGTGAAGCACTTCTTCCGGGAGATCGGCAGATTTTCCTTGAGCGGTTTCTGGCACTATCTCCTCCTCCGGCTACGGGGCAAAACCATTCTGGTTGCTGGAGCCTGCCGCGGCTGTGGCACCTGCTGTCGGCGGATCAGCCTGGAAGGGCCGGACGGTTGGCTCCGTTCGGAGTCGACCTATTACCAGTTGTTGCGCCGCAACCCCGAATACCAGCGCTTTGCCCTAATCGGTAAAGACGAGCAGGGTTTTTTACTCTTCTCCTGTACCTGGCTCAACGAACATGGCGCCTGTCGAGATCACGACAACCGGCTCGGGCTCTGCCGAAGATTCCCGGAAAGCTCGCTGCTATTCGCCGGGGGGCAATTGCCTCCCGGTTGCGGTTACCGCTTTGTCGCCACTGAACCCTTTGCCAAAGTTCTCCAGCGTGCCAAACAGGAAAGAGACGGTGAAACGGGTCCTCATCCTTGAGCCCTATTTCGGCGGTTCGCATGCCGCTTGGCTGGAGGGGCTCTGCCGGCATCTGGCTGCGGACTTCACCCTGCTCACTCTGCCGCCGCGCAAGTGGAAATTGCGGATGCAACTCGCCGCACCCTTGCTGGTCGAAGAGTTGCGCCGACTTCCCCGTAAAGAGCGCTGCTTTGACCTTCTTCTCTGTACCTCACTGCTCGATGCCGCTGTACTTCGAGCCCTCCTGGTGAACCTGCCGGGCTGGCGGACAGCGACACCGATCTTGCTCTATTTTCATGAAAATCAGTTTGTTTACCCAGAGAGGTATACCGATCCCGGGCGGCAATTTTTTTGCGGAATCAACTGGCACTCGGCCTTGGCCGCCGACAGCATCGCCTTCAACTCCGCCTATAATGCCGCCACCTTTTTTCAGGGTTGTCGGGAGTTTTTCCAGACTATCGGGGAAAAATCTCTGCTGGAACTGGTTGACCGGGTCGAAGCGAAAAGCCGGGTGCTCTATCCAGGTATCGATTTTAGGGAGATCGACCAGATACCCTGGCGGGCAACGACAGAGGTGCCGGTGATCGTCTGGAATCACCGCTGGGAGCACGATAAAAATCCGCAGGCCTTTGTCGCGGCACTCTTTGCCCTTGCTGCGGCGAAGAGAGATTTTCGGTTGATCATTCTCGGCCAGGATTTCCCCGATAAGGGAAAAGACTGTTTTGCAGAAATTGAGCGGCACTTTGCGGCAAAGATCATTCACTGCGGCTTTGCCGCGTCAGCTCGGCAATACCGTCTTCTTCTCAACCAGGGCGACATCGTCATCTCCACCGCCCGCCACGAATTCTTTGGCATGGCGGTGATCGAGGCAGTACGGGCAGGATGTCTGCCGCTGCTGCCTGACCGGCTGGCCTATCCCGAACTCTTTCCGGCTGAGTATCTCTACGGCGAGGAGCACCCCGGCAGGATATTGGCGGAGACGATCGGCGCGTATCGTCGGCCGATACGGTCGACCAGCCGAAGTTTGACCGAACGGTTCGCCTGGGATAATCTCGCCGGAGAGTATGGCGACTGGCTGGGGGTAACTCCTTACTGCCAGGAGAATATGCTTGGCTAAGGGCAAAAGGCTCAACTGCTTTGCCTGCGGGCAAAGTCGAGCATCCGGCGGATGGGAATCTGCGCCCGGGCGGCAAGATCCGGGTCAACTTCAATCTCATTGGTGCCGCTTTGCAAAGCCAGGGCAAGATTTTCCAGGGCGTTCATCGCCATCCATGGGCAACTGGCACAGCTCTGGCACGTGGCGCCTGCGCCGACGGTGGGTGCTTCGAGGAGAACTTTGTCTGGCGCCACCTGGCGCATCTTGTTGAAAATCCCATTGTCGGTGGCGACAATGAACTCGTGGTTCGGCAGCTCAGCTACCGCCTTGATCAGTGCGGTGGTTGAGCCGACCAAGTCAGCCTGGGCGATAACCGCCGCAGGCGATTCGGGGTGGACGAGCGTCGCAGCACCAGGGTGGAGCTGCCGCAGCCTCTCGAGGGCCACGGCACGAAACTCTTCGTGGACCACACAGGAGCCTGGCCAAAACAGCATCTCGGCCCCACTGAGTTGCTGGACGTAATGGCCGAGATGGCGGTCGGGTGCCCAGAGGATCTTTTTCCCCTGCCCGGCCAGGTGTTTGATGATTGGCAGGGCGATGCCGGAGGTGACCACCCAGTCAGCGCGGGCCTTAACCGCGGCACTGGTGTTGGCATACACCACAACGGTATAATCGGGGTGTTTGTCGCAGAAGGCAGAGAAGAGGTCGGCTGGACAACTCTCATCCAGGGAACAGGTGGCATTGAGCTCCGGCATCAGCACCCGCTTTTCGTTGTTGAGTATCTTGGCGGTCTCTCCCATAAAGCGTACCCCGGCGACAACCAGAGTTGAGGCCGGGTGTTCGGTGCCGAATCGAGCCATTTCCAAACTGTCGGCAACACAGCCTCCGGTCTCCTCTGCCAGATCCTGAAGGATGGCCGCAGTATAGTAGTGGGCTACCAGGACGGCATCTTGTTCGTGCAGCAGCCTTTTCACCCGCTCTTTAAGCGCGGCACTCTCTGTTTTACTCAATTCAGGCCATTGCGGGTGGGGCGGAACCTGAAACTCCGGGATTTCCAGATTGAGGACTCTGCTTTGGCTGGTCATAATTTCCGATCTTAATGGTCAGTAATGGGATATTTACTTTGGATGGCTGAGGTTAACTCGTGGACTTTTCCATAGGGTAAGCATTGCTAGGGCTGATTCAATCAAATGGCTCAAACGGAATCCTTCTTACCCTGGCAAATTCCTCAGTCAGTCGAAGAAAATCTTCAAGGCTCAGGGTCTCCGGCCGGCGGTCGGGTTGGAGACCAGCACGGATAATCGCCGCAGAAACCGCTACTTTTTGCCTGGCCCGATCATTTTTCGGCGGGAGGAGATCGGTCTGGCCAAGGGTATTGAGAATGGTTTTTCGGCGTTGATTAAAACTGCTGCGGACCAGCGTGCGAAAAAGCGAGAAATCCTCCTCTCTCGCGAGAGCGGGCGGGA